>NZ_JAXOJX010000042.1:0-70048 GCF_034427735.1 Azohydromonas lata | reverse complement strand
ACAGGCTTTGCACCACCAGCAACAGCAATATCACGCCGGCCAGGATGGACAGGGCGAGGGTCAGGCTCATCGAAGGCATCAGTGGGGTCCCTAGCGAGTTCTTGTGTCAGGCGGATCAAGCGGATTCGGCCATGCCGAGCGCCGCTTCCATGTCTACGGCAACGATGCGCGACACGCCTTGCTCCTGCATGGTCACGCCCACGAGCTGCTGCGCCATCTCCATGGCGATCTTGTTGTGGCTGATGAACAGGAACTGCGTGGCCTGGCTCATCTGCGTCACCAGCCGCGCGTAGCGCTCGGTGTTGGCATCGTCCAGCGGCGCGTCCACCTCGTCGAGCAGGCAAAACGGCGCCGGGTTGAGCAGGAAGATGGCAAACACCAGCGCAATCGCGGTGAGCGCCTTCTCCCCGCCGGAAAGCAGGTGGATGGTGCTGTTCTTCTTGCCCGGCGGCTGCGCCATGACCTGCACGCCGGCATCCAGTATCTCGGAACCCGTCATCACCAGCCGCGCCTGCCCACCGCCGAACAGGCTGGGGAACATGCGCCCAAAGCCCTCGTTGACCCGGTCGAAAGTGGTGGACAGCAGCTCGCGCGTCTCCAGGTCGATCTTGCGGATGGCGTCTTCCAGCGTGTTGATGGCGTCCAGCAGGTCGGCGTTCTGCTTGTCGAGGAAGCCCTTGCGCTCCCGCGCCTCGCCCAGCTCTTCCAGCGCGGCCAGGTTCACCGCGCCCAGGCTGGTGATCTCGCGCTGTATGCGGTCGATCTCCCCTTGCAGGCCCCAGAGCTTGACCTGCCCGGCCTCTATGGAGCGTTGGATGGCGTCCAGATCCGCGTGCGCGTTGGTGAGCTGCTCCAGGTATTGCGCGCCGCCCAAGGTGGCCGCCTGCAGCTCCAGTTGCAGCCGCGTGATCTGGTCGCGCAGCGGCTGCAGGCCGCGCTCGACCAGGAGGCGGCGCTCGTCGGTCTGGCGCAGGCGCAAACTTAACTCGTCGTAGCCGCGGCGCTGCGCGGCCAGGGCCGCCTCGCGCTCGCGCCGCAGCGCCAGCGCCTGCGTCAGGCCTTCCTGCGCGGCGGCGTCGTCCAGCGCGGCCAGGTCGGCGGCCACCTGCGCGGCGGTTTGGGCGTTGTCCTGCAATTGGCGCGCGGCCGTCTCCAGCGCGCGCTGCAGCTCGCCGCGGCGGGCGGCCAGGCTGCGGGTTTCGAACTGCGCCTCCTGCGCGCGGCGCTCCAGCGCGCGCAACTGCTCGCGGGCCTGGGCGACGCGGTTTTCGGCGGCGATGGCGGCTTCCTGCGCGGCGGCTTCGTCTTCCTGGAGCTGGGCCAGTTGAAGGTCCAGCTCCTCGAACTTGGCTTCGTCCTCGGCCTGGCGGGCGGCCAGGGCTTCGAGCTGGGCGTCCAGCTCCTGCACCTCATCCTGCAGTTGCGCCTTGCGGCCGGCGGCGGCCTGGGCCTGCTGGTGCAGCTTGAACCACTCCACGTGCAGCTTGTGGGCCTGCGTCTGCGCCTCCGCCGCGGCGCGGCGCAAGGTGCCGAGCTGGGCCGCGGCTTCGCCATAGGCACTCTCGGCGCGGCGCTGGACCTGCTGGGCGTCCTCCACGGCGCGCGCGGCCTCGGCCTGCGTCGCCTGCAGTTGCTCGATCTCCTGCGCGCGCTGCAGCAGCCCGGCCTGCTCGCTGTCCGGCGCATAAAAGCTCACCGCGAACTGCGAGACGGCGTGGCCCTCGCGGGTGACGATCCACTCGCCGTGCGTGAGGGACTCGCGGTTCCTGAGCGCCTCTTCCAGGTTGCCGGCGGTGTAGATGCCTTCCAGCCAGTCGCCCAAGAGCGCCTGCAGCCCCTTGTCGGTGAGGCGCAGCAGGTCCGCCAAGCGCGGCAGCGTGCGGTGCGTGCTGGGCGTCTCGCCGTCAGGCGCGTGATAGAAGGCCAGCTTGGCCGGCGGGGCGTCGCGCTCGAAGGCACGCACCGTGTCCAGCCGGCCCACGGGCAGCGCCGACAGGCGCTCGCGCAGGGCGGATTCCAGCGCCGTTTCCCAGCCGGGCTCGATGTGGAGCTGCTTCCACAGGCCCTGCAGCCCTTCCAGGCCGTGCTTGGCCAGCCACGGCTTCAGCTTTCCTTCCGTCTGCACCTTTTCCTGCAGTGCGCGCAGCGCCTGCAGCCGGGCCGCCACCTGCGCCTGGCGGGCGTTGGAGGCGTTGACGGCTTCCTGCGCCTCGCGGCGGGCGGTGTCGAGCTGCGGCACCTCCTCGCTCAGCACGTGCAGTTGCTCCTCGGCCTGGGCCTGGGCGGCGGCGGCGTCCTCGCTTTGCTGCTGCAGCCCGGCCAGCAGGTCGGCGTCCGGCACTTCCAGCGCCTTGTGCTCGCCGTGCAGGCGGTCGCGGCGGCTGTTGAGCTGGCGTTGCTGGTCCTGCACGTGGCGGCCGTCGGCGGCCAGCACCTGCAGCTGCTGCTGCACCTGCACCACGCGCTGGCGCTGCGCGGCCACCTTGGCGGCGGCTTGCCGCTGCGCGTCCTCGACGTCGGGCAGGCGCTCGGCCTGTTCCTCGGACTGCGCGGCCAGCACCTCGGCCTGCTCCTCGGCGGCGGCCATCTTCTCGGCGATGGTCTCCAGCTCCTCGGCGGCCTGCTCGCGGCGCGCGGCCCATTGGGCGTCCTGCGCGCGCAGCTCGTTGAGGCGCGCTTGGGCGCGGTCGCGGCCCTCGGCCACGTAGCGGATGCGCTCCTCCAGCCGGCTCACTTCCAGCGCGGCGTCCGACAGCTTGCCCTGCTCCACGTGCAGCGCGTCGCTGGCGGCGAAGTGCGCGCCCTTGACCTCTTCCAGCTCGGCTTCGACCTGCGCCAGCTCTTCCATGCGCTGTGCCAGCACACCTTGCGCCTCGGCGATAGCGGCCTTGACGCGCTCCTCCTCGACGCTGGCGTCGCGGTGCTTCAGGAACCAGAGCTGGTGCAGCTTGAGCGTGCCCTGCTCCTGCAGCGTCTTGTAGCGGGAGGCGACCTCGGCCTGCTTTTCCAGCTTGCTCAGGTTGGCGGCCAGCTCGCGCAGGATGTCTTCGACGCGCAGCAGGTTCTCGCGCGTGTCGCGCAGCCGCAGCTCGGTCTCGCGGCGGCGCTCCTTGTACTTGGAGACGCCGGCGGCCTCTTCGAGGAAGAGGCGCAATTCCTCCGGCTTGCTCTCGATGATGCGGCTGATGGTGCCCTGGCCGATGATGGCGTAGGCGCGCGGCCCCAGGCCGGTGCCCAGGAACACGTCCTGCACGTCGCGCCGGCGCACGGGCTGGTTGTTGATGTAGTAGCTGCTGGTGCCGTCGCGGGTGAGCACGCGCTTGACGGCAATCTCGCCGTAGCGGCTCCAGGGGCCGCCGGCCCGCCCGGTGGCGTTGTCGAACACCAGCTCGACGCTGGCACGGCTGGCAGGCTTGCGGTTGCCGGAGCCGTTGAAGATGACGTCCTGCATGGACTCGCCACGCAGCTCGCTGGCCTTGGACTCGCCCAGCACCCAGCGCACCGCGTCCATGATGTTGGACTTGCCGCAGCCGTTGGGGCCCACCACGCCGACGAGCTGGCCCGGCAACTGGAAAGTGGTCGGTTCGGCGAAGGATTTGAAACCGGAGAGCTTGATCTGGTTGAGCCGCATGCAGCACCGCAGCCCGCGCTGGCTGGCGATTCACGCCAGCCGCAGGCCAAGTAGTTGATTCCTAAGGGAAATTAGCGCCGGCGCGCCAGGCGAAAGCGGGCCGGATGATACCATCGCGCCCCTCGCCGCCCGGGCGGCTACGAATCCTTTCGAATTACCCCTCCCCATGCCCAGCAAGACCGCGGCGCCCGCCGCCAAGAAGGCCGCCCCCGCGCGCAAGAGCGCAGCCGGCGCCGCCAAGACCGCCGCCACCTCCCGCAAGAAGACGTCCGTGGCCGAGTCGCTGCCGGCCAGCCGCCAGCGCCAGATGCCGCCCAACCCGCCCAGCGCGCCGAGCAAGGAGCTGCACGTCTTCCCGAATCCGGCACCGCAGCGCGACTACGTGATCCAGTTCCAGGTGCCGGAGTTCACCTGCCACTGCCCGCTCACCGGCCAGCCGGACTTCGCGCACTTCACCATCGACATGATCGCGGACGAGCTTTGCGTGGAGCTCAAGAGCCTGAAGATGTACTTCTGGAGCTACCGCGACGAAGGCGCCTTCCACGAGAAGGTGACCAACACCATCCTCGAAGACATCGTCAAGGCCTCGCAGCCGCGCTTCATCCGCATCACGGCCAAGTGGTACGTGCGCGGCGGCATCTACACCAACGTGGTCGTGGAGCACCGCAAGCGCGGCTGGAAGCCCCAGCCCCGCGTGGACCTGCCCAGCCACGCCGAAGAACGCGGCCTGCTGTGATGGCCCGGCCGCACGACAACGCCGCCGCCGCGCCGGCCGCCGAGGCCGCGCCGCCCGTGGTCGTGCGGCCGCCCTGGCAGAAGTTCGACGTGCTGGTGCAGCGCAGCCGCATCGACGGCCACGGCGTCTTCGCCAAGGAGCCCATCCCGCCGCGCGTGAAGATCGGCGAGATACGGGGCGAGTCCATCAGCGTCGAGGCCGCGCGCATACGCGCCACCCGCTACGAGCGCGTGATGATCGTGGAGGTGTCGGAGAAGAAGGCCATCGACTTCCACCGCTCCACCGACCCCATGCGCTTCACCAATCACTCCTGCTCGCCCAACGCGCGGCTGTGCATACGCCAGGGGCGCGTGGAGTTCTACGCCGTGCGCGCGATCGCGCCGGGCGAAGAGATCACCGTCTCCTACGGCGAGACCCACCACGAGGGCAAGCTGCGCTGCCAGTGCGGCGCGGCCAATTGCGTGGGCAAGCTCTGATGCCCATACGCCGTAGCGACTGAAATTGCCTCGTCATCCCGGCGAAGGCCGGGATCCACGAACACCGGGCAGCATCCCGGCCAACGTGGATGCCGGCCTTCGCCGGCATGACGGGGGAAAATTTCAGCTTCGATCAGAAGGTCGAATGCCACTTTGCGCCGCGCAGGCGCCACCACCCGCACCACCATGAACCCGCTGCTCCAACGCCTCAATCCCTATCCCTTCGAACGGCTACGCGCGCTCACCAAGGACATCGTCCCGAACAAGGATTTGAGGCCCATCAGCCTGGGCATTGGCGAGCCCAAGCACGCGACGCCGGCGCTGGTGGAAAAGGCGCTCATGGGCAACCTGCACGAACTGTCGGGCTACCCGCCCACCGCCGGCAGCCCCGCGCTGCGCGAGGCCTGCGCCGCCTGGATGCAGCGCCGCTACGGCGTGGCGCTGAACGCCGCCACGCAGGTACTGCCGGTCAACGGCTCGCGCGAGGCGCTGTTCGCGCTGGCGCAGACCGTCATCGACCCCAACAAGCCCGGCGCCACGGTGGTCTGCCCCAACCCCTTCTATCAAATCTACGAAGGCGCCGCGCTGCTGGCCGGGGCCGACGTGGTGTTCGCCAACAGCGACCCCGCGCGCAACTTCGCGCCGGACTGGTCCGCCATCGACGAGGCCACCTGGTCGCGCACGCAACTGCTCTACGTCTGCTCGCCCGGCAACCCCACCGGTGCCGTCGCGCCGCTGGAAGAGTGGAAGATGCTCTTCGAGCTCAGCGACCGCCACGGCTTCGTCATCGCCAGCGACGAGTGCTACTCGGAGATCTACTTCCGCGACGAGCCGCCGCTGGGCGCGCTGCAGGCCGCCAAGCTCCTGGGCCGCGACGACTTCAGGCGCCTCATCGTCTTGACCAGCCTGTCCAAGCGCTCCAACGTGCCCGGCATGCGCTCGGGCTTCGTGGCGGGTGACGCAGGCATATTGAAAGACTTCCTGCTCTACCGCACCTACCACGGCAGCGCCATGAGCGGCGTGGTGCAGGCCGCCAGCATCGCGGCCTGGGGCGACGAGGAGCACGTCATCGAGAACCGCGCGCTCTACCGCAAGAAATTCGAGCTGGTCACGCCGCTGCTGGCCGAGGTGCTGGACGTGAAGCTGCCGGACGCGAGCTTCTACCTGTGGGCCGCCGTGCCGGGCGGGGACGACATCGCCTTCAGCCTGGCGCTGCTCGCTCAATACAATGTCGCCGTGCTGCCGGGCAGCCTGCTCGCCCGCGATGCGCACGGCATCAACCCGGGGCGCGGACGCATACGCATGGCCCTGGTGGCGGGTGTCGAGGAATGCCTCGAAGCCGCCCAGCGCATCGTCGCGTTCACGCGCGACTACAGCCGCACTCTCACCAGCGCCGCTTCAATCAACTAAATCCCTCCAAGGACTGCCATGAGCCAGCAACTGCAATCCGTCATCGACGCCGCGTGGGAAGACCGCGCCACCCTGTCGCCCGCCAACGCCCCCGCCGAGGTGCGCGAGGCCGTGGAGACGGTGATCGCCGACCTCAACGCCGGCCGCCTGCGCGTGGCCACCCGCGAGGGCGTGGGCCAGTGGACGGTGCACCAGTGGATCAAGAAGGCGGTGCTGCTGAGCTTCCGCCTCAAGGACAACCAGATCATTCGCGCCGGCGACCTGGGCTTCTACGACAAGGTGGACACCAAGTTCGCCACCGCCCCCGAAGAGGAAATGCGCGCCAGCGGCGTGCGCGTGGTGCCCCCGGCCGTCGCCCGCCGCGGCAGCTTCATCGGCCGCGGCGCCGTGCTGATGCCCTCCTACGTGAACATCGGCGCCTACGTGGACGAAGGCACCATGGTCGACACCTGGGCCACCGTCGGCTCCTGCGCGCAGATCGGCAAGAACGTGCATCTGTCGGGCGGCGTCGGCATCGGCGGCGTGCTGGAGCCGCTGCAGGCCAACCCCACCATCATCGAAGACAACTGCTTCATCGGCGCGCGCTCCGAGGTGGTGGAAGGCGTGATCGTGGAAGAGAACTCCGTGATCAGCATGGGCGTCTACATCGGCCAGAGCACCAAGATCTACGACCGCGCCACCGGCGAAGTGACGTATGGCCGCATCCCCGCGGGCTCCGTGGTGGTCAGCGGCAACCTGCCCAGCGCCGACGGCAAGTACAGCCTGTACTGCGCCGTGATCGTGAAGAAGGTGGACGCGCAGACCCGCGCCAAGACCAGCATCAACGAGTTGCTGCGCGCCTGACGCGCCGCATCCCCGCGCCGGCCGGCCCTCTCGTGCCGCCGGCCAGGCCGGCCCAACACCTGGGCCGGCGTTGGGCCTGACTGAAGGCCGGCGTGGGGCCTTGTCGTTCCCCATCGCCTGCCCCTCGGCCCAACCATGACCACCACCCTTGAACTCGCCGAGGCGCTCGTCGCGCGCCGCTCCGTCACGCCGGAGGACGCCGGCTGCCAGGCCCTGATCGCCCAACGGCTGCAGGCCCTGGGTTTCGAATGCGAGCTGCTGCAGCACGGCCCGGACGATTTCCGCGTCGCCAACCTGTGGGCCATTCGCCGCGGCACGCAGCCGGGCTGCGCCTTCGCCTTCGCCGGCCACACCGACGTGGTGCCGCCGGGCCCGCTGGCGCAGTGGACCTCCGACCCCTTCGTCCCCTCGCACCGGGCAGGGAAGCTCTACGGCCGCGGCACGGCGGACATGAAGACCTCCATCGCCGCCATGGTGGTCGCGGTGGAGGAGTTCGTCGCCGCGCAGCCGGAGCACGCCGGCTCCATCGCCTTCATGATCACCAGCGACGAGGAGGGCCCGGGCACCGACGGGACGATCCGCCTCGTAGAGCTGCTGCAGCAGCGCGGCGAGCGGCTGGATGCCTGCATCGTGGGCGAGCCTACCTCGGTCAACAAGCTGGGCGACATGATCAAGAACGGCCGCCGCGGCTCGCTCTCGGGCAGGTTGCGCGTGCTGGGCGTGCAGGGCCACATCGCCTACCCGCAGCTCGCGCGCAACCCGCTGCACGAGCTGGCGCCTGCGATGGCCGAGCTGGTCGCCATGCAGTGGGACCAAGGCAACGAGCACTTCCCGCCCACGAGCTTCCAGATCTCCAACTTGCACGCCGGCACGGGCGCGGGCAACGTGATCCCGGGCGAGGCCGTCGTGGACTTCAACTTCCGTTTCAGCACCGAGAGCACGGCCGAGGGCCTCAAGCGCCGCGTGGTGCAGGTGCTGGAGCGCCACGGCCTGCAGTACGAGCTGAGCTGGGCCCTGAGCGGCAACCCCTTCCTCACGCGCGAAGGCTCGCTGTGCACGGCGCTGGCCGGCGCCATCGCGGACGAAACGGGCTTGAAGACCGAGCTGTCCACGACCGGCGGCACCTCGGACGGCCGCTTCATCTCCAAGATCTGCCCGCAGGTGGTGGAGTTCGGCCCGCTGAACGCCACCATCCACAAGATCGACGAGCACGTCGAGACGGCGAGCATCGAGGTGCTCAAGAACGTTTATCGGCGGACGCTGGAGCGGCTGCTGGCGACGGCGACGGCGACGGCGCCGGACGCGGCTTGAGGCCATGACGCCGACGTCCCCTCGCCAGCAAGGGCGTCACGCACCCCACTTCGTCATTCCCGCGCAGGCGGGAATCCAGGCGGCCCCACGCCAGAGCGCAGAGAAGCGGCAGGACCGCCACCATGTCGGCCTCGTCGTGCCGGCCCATGCGCCTTCGGCCCGCTTGGGGACCGCCTGGATTCCCGCCTTCGCGGGAATGACGGATCAGGGGGGTGCTGCGTGCCAGTCTCCGGCTGGCACCTGCCGAGCCTTCTCGGACCGATATCACTGATTGACCCCATGAAACTCATCACCCTCCTGGAGCACAACGCCCAGCGCATGGAAGACGCCGGCCTGAGCTTCGGCCACGGCACCACCAACGCCTTCGACGAGGCCGTGTGGCTGACGCTGTGGAAGCTGGGCCTGCCCCTGGACGACCTGGACGGCGTGGCCGAGCGCGAGCTCAGCGGCGACGAGACCGCCGCCGTCAACGCCCTGGTGGACGAGCGCATAGCCACCCGCAAGCCCGCCGCCTACCTGACCAAGGAAGCCTGGCTGCAGGGCGTGCCCTTCTACGTGGACGAGCGCGTGATCGTGCCGCGCTCGCTCATCGCCGAGCCCCTGGCCGACGGCACGCTGGACGCCTGGCTGAGCGCCGACACCCGCCGCGTGCTGGACCTGTGCACCGGCAACGGCAGCCTGGCCGTGCTCAGCGCCCTCGCCTGGCCGGAAGTCGAGGTGGACGCCGCCGACCTGAGCCCCGAGGCGCTGGAAGTCGCCCGCATCAACGTGCAGCGGCATGAGCTGGCCGAACGCATCCGGCTGCGCCTGGGCGACGGCCTGCAGGCGGCCGACGGCGCCTACGACCTGATTCTCTGCAATCCGCCTTACGTAAACTCCGAGAGCATGGCGGCCCTGCCGCCGGAATACCGCGCCGAGCCGGCGCTGGCCCTGGCCGGCGGCACGGACGGCATGGATTTCGTGCGCCGCCTGCTGCGCGACGTGCCCGCCCACCTCACGCCGCACGGCGTGCTGGTGCTGGAGATCGGCAACGAGCGCCAATACTTCGAGGACGCCTTCCCGCACCTGGGCCCGGCCTGGCTGCCCACCAGCGCCGGCGACGACCAAGTGCTGCTGCTCACGCGCGAAATGCTCACCGAGCTGGTACAGCCGCCCAAGGAAGCCCAGGAACCCAAGGAGGCCGGCCAGTGATCACGCTGCGCAACGTCACCCTGCGCCGCGGGGCCAAGGTGGTGCTGGAAGGCGCCAACGTCGTCCTCAACCCCGGCGAGAAGGCCGGCCTGGTGGGCCGCAACGGCGCGGGCAAATCCAGCCTGTTTTCGCTCATGGCCGGCCGGCTGCACGCCGACGCGGGCGATTTCGAGATGCCGCCGACCTGGCGCCTGGGCGAAGTCGCGCAGGCCATGCCGGAGACGGAGCAGCCCGCCACCGATTTCGTGCTGGACGGCGACATCCCGCTGGTGGAGGCGCGCGACGCCCTGGCCGCCGCCGAGTCCGGCAACGACGGCCACGCCATCGCCGAGGCGCACGTCAAGCTGGAGGAGGCCGGCGCCTTCGACGCGCGCGCCCGCGCGCAGGCGCTGCTGCTGGGCCTGGGCTTCAAGCTCCAGCAGCTCGACGCCCCGGTGAACAGCTTCTCCGGCGGCTGGCGCATGCGCCTGCAGCTCGCCCGCGCACTGATGTGCCCGGCCGACCTGCTGCTGCTGGACGAACCCACGAACCACCTGGACCTGGACGCCCTGGTCTGGCTGGAAGGCTGGCTGCAGCGCTTCAAGGGCACGCTGCTGGTGATCTCGCACGACCGCGAATTCCTGGACGCCATCACCGGCGTGACGCTGCACCTGGAGGACGCCAAGCTCGACCGCTACGGCGGCAACTACTCGGCGTTTGAGGGCATGCGCGCCGAGCGCTTGAGCCAGCAGGCCTCGGCCTACGAGCGCCAGCAGGACAAGATCGCCCAGCTCCAGCGTTTTATTGATCGCTTCAAAGCCAAGGCCACCAAGGCGAAACAGGCCCAGAGCCGTGTGAAGGCCTTGGACCGCATGGAAAAGCTGGCGCCCGTGCTCACGGCCAGCGATTTCTCCTTCCAGTTCCGCGAGCCGGTGAGCCTGCCCAACCCCATGCTCAGCCTGCGCGCCATGGAGTGCGGCTATCCGCAGGAGGACGGCGGCTCGGTGACCATCGTGCGCAACGTCAACCGCACGGTGCTGGCGGGGCAGCGCATCGGCATCCTGGGCGCCAACGGACAAGGCAAGTCCACTCTGGTGAAGACGGTGGCGCGCGAACTCTCGCCCATCGCCGGCACCATGACCGAGGGCAAGGGCCTATCCATCGGCTACTTCGCGCAGCAGGAAATGGATTTATTGCACGGCGAGGACACGCCGCTGTCCCACATGATCCGCCTGGCCAAGGTCGTGAGCCCGCAGGCACGCGAGCAGGAGCTGCGCGATTTTCTCGGCCAGTTCCGCTTCGGCGGCGAGATGGCGGCGCAGCCCATAGGCACGCTCTCTGGCGGCGAAAAGGCGCGCCTGGTGCTGGCCAGCCTGGTCTGGCAGAAGCCCAACCTGCTGCTGCTGGACGAACCGACGAACCACCTGGACCTGACGACGCGCGAAGCGCTGTCCATGGCGCTCAACGAGTTCGAGGGCACGGTGATGCTGGTCAGCCACGACCGCGCCCTGCTGCGCGAGGTGTGCGACGAGTTCTGGCTGGTGAGCCGCGGCGGCGTCGAACCCTTCGACGGCGACCTGGACGACTACCAGCGCTGGCTGCTGGACCAGGCCAAGGAAGCCGCCCGCGCGCTGAAGGACGCCGCGTCGGCCGAAGCGGCGGCCATTGCGGCGGCTTCGCCGGACGGCGCCCCGGTCAACCGCAAGGAAGAGCGCAAGGCGGCGGCCGCGCAGCGGCAGAAGCTCAACGAGATGGCCAAGCCGCTCAAGAACGAGCTGAAGAAGGTCGAAACCCGCCTGTCCACCGCCACCACCGAACGCGACAACGCCCTCGCTGCCCTGGGCGCCGCCGATTTGTCCCCTCAGCAGCGCGCCGACGCGGGGCGGCAATTGAAGGCGCTGGAAGACGAGATCGAGGAATTGGAAATGCGGTGGCTGGAATTGGGGGAGCAGTTGGAGCAGTTGGCGGGGTGAGGGTTATCCGGATTTCATACCCCATTTGGAAAATCCACGGGTTTCCACAAATCAGCAGGTAGAGCTTGAGTTGGGGTTGCCGTTCGCTGCAGGAACGGCACAAGGAAGTCGTAGAGGCAGCAAGAAAAATCTTTGCCTTGTGCGAATCCTTTTCCGCCCCGGCCTCCTCTTGTCCCCCGAAGCCACTCCCGGCTTCGCCACAAGAGGCCCTCCATGCTCTACCTGAAAAACATGTCCACTCCCCACCGCCTGGCCCGCGTGCTGCTGGCCCTTGCCGGCGTCGTGCTGCTGCTGGCCGGCGTGCTGGGCAAAACGCTGCTGCTGCCCGTGGGCGCCGTGCTGCTCGTCCTGGCCCTCACCGGCCTGGTCGGCTGGTGCCCCATGTGCGCCCTCGTGGATTTCAGTCGCGGCCGGCGCTGAGCATGTCGGCCTTCAGCGACACCCTGGTCAGCCAGGCCATGCAGGGCGACGCGCTCGCCCTCGAAGGACTGCTGCGCAGGACTCAGCCCGACCTGCGCCGCTACGCCCGCCGCTTCTGCCTCGCCGCCGACGTGGACGACGCGGTGCAGGAGTCGCTGATCCGCATCACCCAGCGCCTGCCCCAACTGCGCGCCGCCGCCGCGCTCTCGGGCTGGCTCATGACCATGGTGCGGCGCGAGTGCTTGCGCCTGGCCCGCAGGGTCTGGCGGGAGGAGCCGTCCGACGAGCAACTGCTCGCCCAACTCGCCACCCGCGCCGAGGATGGCCTGCGCCTGGACCTCGCCCGCGCGCTGGAATCCCTGCCCGCCCACCACCTCGAAATCGTGCTGCTGCGCGACTTCGAGGAGCTCTCGCTACAAGACATCGCCCAGCGCACCGGCGAGTCCATCGCCTGCATCAAGAGCCGGCTGCACAGGGCGCGGACCCTGGTGCGCGAATACCTCGCCACCGCGGCCTGAGCCGGCCTTGAAACCCGTCGTCCGGCCCCCGCACCCAGCGCCGGCCGGACGGCCAGGTCCATCAGCGCCCGCCGATTTCGAAATTTCCGAATATTTTGAACCCGAGTATCAACAAACCGCATTCAGATATTTGACATATATTTATCAAACCGAAAACTCGGCAATAACGAGTAATATTTACCTGACAACAGGCCATTCAATAATTAATTTCTCTGTCGGCTGCCTGCGCAGCCCCACGCCCACGCGTGGCCCTCCCCTGCACCGGAGAAACCGGATGAACAAGTACCTCGCGGAGTTCGTTGGGACGTTCTGGCTGGTCTTGGGCGGCTGCGGCAGCGCGGTGATCGCGGCGGCCTTTCCGCACTTGGGCATTGGCCTCGTGGGCGTCTCGCTCGCCTTCGGCCTCACCGTGCTCACCATGGCCTACGCCATAGGCCACATCTCGGGCTGCCACCTCAACCCGGCCGTGTCCGTGGGCCTGTGGGCCGGCGGTCGCTTCCCGGCCAGGGAGGTGCCGCCCTACGTCGTCGCCCAGGTGCTGGGCGCGATATTCGCCGGCGCGGTGCTGTACTTCATCGCCAGCGGCAAGGAGGGGTTCAGCCTCTCCGGCGGGCTGGCCTCCAACGGCTATGCGGCGCATTCGCCCGGCGGCTACTCGCTCATGACGGCCGCCGTCACCGAGGTGGTGCTCACCATGATGTTCCTCATCGTCATCATGGGCGCCACCGACAAGCGCGCACCGGCCGGCTTCGCGCCCATCGCCATCGGCTTCTGCCTGACGCTGATCCACCTCATCAGCATCCCGGTCACCAACACTTCGGTGAACCCGGCGCGCAGCACGGGCGTGAGCCTCTTCGTCGGCGGTTGGGCGCTGGAGCAGCTCTGGCTGTTCTGGATAGGCCCGCTGGCCGGCGGCGTGCTCGGCGCCCTGCTCTACCGCTTCATGGGCACCGACCCGGCCGAGCGTGAAACCGCCGGCGTGCAACCCAAGGCCGCCGCGCACGCCTGAACCCGGCACAGCGATCCGCCTGCACGGCGGCAGCAAGGGTGCCCCGGCATGATGGCGAGCCCCCCACGCCGCTGCGCGCCCACCTTGCCTGCATCACGCCCGTCCCGCCTCAGCCGGCGCCGCCTCGTCCTCGCGGCGGCGCTGGCCCCCGCCTGCACCCCACTGGCCGCCCGCGAGGCCTGCCCCGGCTGGCCGCTGTGGTCGGCCTACGTGCAGAAGTTCGTCCAGGACGACGGCCGCGTCATCGACGACCAGCACCAGACCCGCTACACCACCTCCGAGGGCCAGGCCTACAGCCTCTTCTTCGCCCTGGTCGCCAACGACCGCGAGCGCTTCGACACCCTGCTGCAATGGACGGACCGCCACCTCGCCCAAGGCGAGCTGGGCGAGCGCCTGCCCGGCTGGCGCTGGGGCCGCCACGACGACGGCCAGTGGACGCTGCTGGACGCCAACGCCGCCGCCGACGCCGACCTCTGGCTCGCCCATACGCTGTTCGAGGCCGCGCGGCTGTGGCGCGAGCCGCGCCATCGCACGCTGGCCACGCGGCTGCTGGCGCGCATACGCGAGCAGGAAGTGGTGGAAGTGCCGGGCCTGGGGCCGACCGTCCTGCCCGGCCCGCAGGGCTTCAGGCTGGACGGCGGCGTGCTGCGCCTGAATCCGAGCTACCTCGCCGTGCACCAGTTGCGCGGCCTGGCGCGGGAAGACGCCTCCGGCCCCTGGGACGCCATCGCCGCCGGCACCCCGAAGCTGCTGGCCGCCATCGCGCCGCGCGGCTTCGTCCCGGACTGGACGCTCTACGCCGACAAGCTGGGCTGGCACGTGGACGCGTCCTCGCCACCCCTGGGGAGCTGGGACGCCATCCGCAGCTGCCTTTGGGCCGGCCTGCTGCACGCGGACGACCCGTTGAAAGCCCGCCTCATGCACCTCACCCGCGGCATGGCCGCGCTGCTGCAGTCCGGCAAGGAGCTGCCGCAGCAGGTGCGCACCGACACCGGCGCCCCGCAAGGCGCGGCCCCGGCCGGCTTTTCGGCGGCGCTGCTGCCCTGGCTGCAGTCCGGCCAGCGGCCCTGGCTGCTGACGGGGCAGTTGGAGCGGCTGCGCTCCCTGAGCGCCGACGGCCTGCGCTGGCCCGCCGGCTGCACCGCCGGCCTCGTCGGCCAGCCGCCCACCTACTACGACCAGGCGCTGGCGCTGTTCGGCACGGGGTTCGTCGAGGGGCGGTTTGCGTTCGACCGCGCCGGGCGCTTGACGGTGGCCTGGGCACGTTAAGCGACCGAACGGGCCACGCTTGGCGTACTTGTAGGCGGCCCGCCCCTCACATCGACTTCGCCACCCCCAGCGCGATGTACGGCTCCTCGCTCCCATCCCGCGCGCGCAGCCGCCCCGCGCTCAGCTCCAGCGACAGCCCCGACGCCAGCGAGCGCGCCCCGAACAGCCCAACGCCCACCTGGCGGTAGCTTTCGCCGGAGGACAGCGTGGATTCCACGCCCACACGCCAGCCCAGCGCCGCCGGCCGCGCACCCAGTCGCGCACGCACGTAGCGGCTGTTGGGCCCGGCGCTGTAGGACGCCAGCACGTCGGCATCCACCGACTGCGTGAACGCCTGCCGCGCGATGAGCTGCGGCGTGAACGCCCAATGCGTGCCGCGCACATCGCTGCCCGGGTCCACCGGGCTCAGCCGCGTGTAGCGCAGCCCAATGCCCGCCGACAGCTCCAGCGATGAGCGCTCGCCGCTCCACGCCCGGCCAATCGCGTATTCCAGCCCCGGCGCGCGCGCGTGCACGCTGCGCGTGCTGCCCTGCAGCGTCGTGTCGTAGCGGTAGGTCAGCATGCTGGCCACCGAGCGCTGGAACCAGCCCTCGCCCAAGCGCGCGCCCGCAAACGGCTTGATCAGGCCCGCATACGCATAGCCGCCCAAGGACGAGGCCTGCACCCCGCCAATGAACAGCGGCGCCGCCTCCTGTGCCTGCGCCTGCGCGCCCCCATGCAAGGCCGCCAGCAGGCCCATCACGGCCAGGCCGCGGCCCAGGCGGTTGAGGTTGGAATTCACTCGTTCGCTCATCGTCTCGTCTTGGTGTTGGGGGAGGGTCAAGCCTTGTCGTCATGCCGCCGCGCGGGCTGCGCGGGCAGGTGGCGGCGGCGGTAGCGTGCCAGCGACGTGCGCAGCAGCCACACCACCGAGCCCAGCAGCACCAGCAGGAAGGACAGCGCCCACCACGGGTACTGCGAAATCCACAGGCCCAGGCCGCCGCGCAGCGAGTAGGCGGTGAAGGGCGCGTCGTCCGGCGTCACGGTCTGCAGCGGCTCCTCGCCCGCGCGCCACAGCGCCACGCTGCCCTTGAGCTGGCTCCACGCGCCATGGCCCACGAGCTGGCGCATGCCGGCCTCCAGCGCCGCGGCGTCCAGCGCGGTGAACACCGTCACCGGCTCGCCCTTGTCGAGCGTGGTCACCGCCGCACTGCGGCCCTGCAGCGCCGGCGCCACCGCCGCTTGGGCCGAGAGCGTGCCCGGCGCGGCGCCGAAGGCGTCCACCTGGTCGCGCAGCGCCAGCAGCACCTGGCCCTCGCGCACGGGCACGTCGCTGGTCTGGATCAGCGGCACGGGCACGTCCAGCCCGCCCTGCGCGTCCAGCCCCGCGGCGCGCCGCACGGCGTCGGGCAAGCCGCCCACGGGGCCCACCCACACGTGGTTGGTCACGCCCTGGGCCGCGCCCACCGTGAGCTGCGTGCGCAGCAGCGGGCCGCGGAACACCTGCGCCAGCTTGGACAGCAGCGTCAGCCCCGCGCCCACCGTGGCGTCCTGCGCGTCGGTGAGCTGCACCGCCATGCCCACGCCCACGGGCACGTCCGGCATGGGCCGACCGCTGTAGGCCAGCAGCCCCAGGTCCGGCCGCTGCAGCGGGCTGCCGCCAAAGGTCTGCAGCGTCGTGTCCTCGTACACCGTCACCGCCAGGTTGCCGGGGAAGAAGGCCTGGCACTCGCCGCCGTTGTTGCGCGGCACCAGGTTGGGCTGCAGCGTCAGCGTGTTCCAGCCCGGGCGCAGGGCACCCGCGGGCACGGTCACGGCGTAGTTGTCGTAGACGCCGCCGGCCGGGTTGTCCAGCGGGATGGAGCCGTGCATCGTCCCGTTGGCCACCACGTTGAGCGCCGACTGCGGCGCCATGCCCGCCGCGTAGGCCGCGTGCACGCGCACCTGCACCCGCCCCTGCCACGCCGGGTTCCAGAAGCGCACCGACGCGCCGCCGCTGCCGCCCATGCCCACCAGCGTGACGGTCCTGAAGCCCTGGGCGCTCAGCGGAAAGGCCTGCGTGGCCGGGCGCAGCGACGCCGCCGCCCCCGTCACCGAGCCCAGCGGCGGCATGCGCAACTGGCTCACCGTGGCCCACGGCTTGTCCGGCCAGGGCATGCGCGGCATGGCAAAGGCGCGGGCGATCTGCTCCAGCCCCGCCGCGTCCTGCGCGGCCAGGACGAGCAGGAAGCGCCCCTCGTCCCCCGGCAGCCGCCGCAGCACCGCCACCGGCGCGCCGCCGGAGGGCAAGGGCACGCCGGCCAGCATGGGCGCCATCTGCGCCAGCGTGCCCACGGCCACGCCGCCGCGCGCCCCCGGCGGCAGGGCCTCGGCCACGGCCTCCAGCCGCGCCGGCAGCCGCGCGCTGCCCACGCGCACGGGCAGGTAGTCGTAGCGCTGGCCTATGCCCTGCGCCACCAGGCTCAGCGCGGACAGCACCCCGGCGTCCGGCGCCGCGGCGGTGAACACGGGCACCAGCGGCGCCTCGTCCCAACTGCGCTTGTCGAACAGCTCGTCGAGCCGGTCCAACCGCAGCGGCACCGCGCGCGGCGCGGCACGCACCACGAAGCGCGAGGCCACCGGGTCGATCTGCGTCCACAGCTCCGGCGCCATGGGGTACTCGCAGCGCTCGTGGTAGTGCTGCGCAAAGGCCAGCCGCACCTCGTTGTAGCCCTCGTGCAGCAGGCTCACCGGCAGCGCGACGGACAGGCGCAGCGCGCTCTGACCGGCCAGGCGCTGCTGCGCCACCACGCGGCCGTTGAGCTCCACCGCCACTTGCGAGCTGTTGATGAGCGCCTGCGACGCCGTGCCCACCAGCTCCAGCACCACCTCGCTGGCCGACAGCAGCGCCGGCATGGGCAGCGACAGCCGCAGCTCCCCCTGCACGCCCTGCACGCGCAGCGGCGCCGTGTCGCCCGTGAAGCGCGACAGCGGCAGCGACCACGTGGTGGCCACGGCACCGGCGGCCACGGGGGTGGCCGAAGGCGCGGGCGCCGCCGCCGGTGCTTCGCCCGGCACCGCCTGCTGCGCCACGGCGGGCAGCGCGCACAGGCCCGCCGCCATGCCCACGGCCGCTCCCGCCGCCCGCGCGGCCCGCCACCAGCGCCGCAATTCGTTCATCTCAAGCCTCATGGCTGTGCCCATCCATCGTTCTCCGCTTGTCTCGCCGCTGCGCCGCCCGGGCCCGCTGGCGCTGCACCCACAGCTCGCGCAGGTGCAGCAGGTGGTCCAGCCCGTCGGTGAGCGCGTGCCTGAACAGCGCCACCAGGCTGCGCAACACGCTGCGCCCGGCATGGCGGCGGCGGTTGTTGGCCACCAGCACCTCGCTGGAGCCAAAGGCCACGTCCACCGCCAGCCGCTCCTGCAGCACGTTGTCGAAGGCGTAGCGCAGGCCCACGCCCACGCTACCGTCGCGCCGCGGCCTCACGCCCAGCACGGTGGCGTGCAGCCGGCGCTGGCGCCCCGGCAGCTCCACGTCCACGCGCAGCCCCGGCGCCAGGCCGCCAAAGCCCTCAGGCCGCGGCGACAACTGCACGCCCAAGCCGGTGGACGAAGCGTCCACCGTCGCGCCCGTCCAGGTGCGCCGCCCGCTGTGCAGCACCACGCCCTCCTCGTGCGGCGCGCGCGGCTCGTTGCGCAACTGCCGGCGCTCGAAGGTGATGCCCAGCACGCCCAGCAGCAGCAGCAAGTCCAGCGCCCCCCAGAACAGGACGAAGGCGATGGCGCCCTGGTTCCACGGCTCGTGCTGCCAGCGGTACAGGCCCGCGAGCACGGCCGCCGCGGTCAGCGCCAGCAGCACGTAGAAAGGTCGCGCCAGCGAGGAGACGAAATCCGCGTCCAGCGTCTCGCCCTTGGGCGTGACCTTGAACGACGGCGCCGTGGGCCTGCGCATGACTTCCCACAGCCCCCGCACCACGTGCACCGACTGCACGATCTCGTAGAGCTGCGACACGAAGGGCCAGCGCACCCGCCCGTAGATGAACTGCGTGCTGGCGAGGGAGCCCAGCAGCGCCGGCCCCGCATAGGCCAGCAACTGGTCCGCCGTGGTGTCGCACAGGTTGATGCCCAGCAGCAGGTAGGCCGGCGGCGCCAGCAGCATGATCAACCTCGCGCCGGCAAAGCCCCAGTAGAAGGCGAAGTTGGTGTACAGGATGCGCTGCACCAGCCGCAGCTTGGGCTGCTTCCACGGGTTCTTGAGCATGAAGATCTGCCACATGCCCTGCCCCCAGCGCACGCGCTGGACGATGAAGCCCGCGAAAGTCTCGGGCTGCAGCCCCGACACCATGGGCCGGTTGTAGTAGGCGGCCTTGTAGCCCAGCGAGAGCGCGTCCAGCGTGGTCTCGGCGTCCTCGGTGATGGTGCGGCCGGAGATGCCGCCCAACTCGTCGATCACGCAACGGCGCAGCACCGCGGCCGAGCCGCAGAAGAAGGACGTGCCCCAGAAGTCCAGCCCCGGCTGCATCACGTCGTAGAACAGCTCGTTCTCCGCCGGCGACTCGTGGTGCGTGTCCAGGTTGCGCTCCAGCGGGTCGGGGCTCACGAAGTTGTGCGGCGTCTGCAGCACGAACAGCTTGGGATCGGCCAGGAAGAAGCCCACCGTGCGCCGCAGGAAGTCGGCCGTGGGGATGTGGTCGCAGTCCAGGATGAGCAGCAGCTCGCCCCGCGCGTGCGCCAGCGCCGCGTTGAGGTTGCCGGCCTTGGCGTGCAGGTTGCGCTCGCGCGTGAGGTAGGTGGCGCCGTAGCGCTCGGCCAGCGCCTTGAGCGATTCGGCGCGGCGCCGCGCGGCGTCGGCGCGCAGCGCATCGGGGTCGGCGAGCTTTTGCGCCGTGCCGCCGTCGTCCAGCACGTACACGCGCAGCTTGTGCGCGGGGTAGTTCAACTGCGTGGCGGCGATGACGGTGGGCCGCAGCACGGCCGCGTCCTCGTTGTAGGTGGGAATGAACACGTCCACCGTGGGCAGCTCGCGCTCGTCGGCCGGCAGCGGCACGCTGCGGCGGTGGAACGGGGCGCTGTTGATCATGAAGCCCAGCACCATGTTCACGAAGCCGTAGGCCTCGGCCAGGAACAGCAGCAGCCCGCCCACCATGGCGGCCATGCCGAACTGCAGCGGCATGGACTCCGTGGCCCGCCAGTGCATGTAGCGCAGCGACAGCAGCGTGCACACGGCAATCACCGTCAGCCGCCACAGCGACTGCGCGCGCAGCGTGTGCGCATGGCGGCCAAAGTAATGGCAGGGCACCAGCGCCGCCAGCAGCGCGCCTGACAACAACAGTTGCGCCTGCAACGTCGTGGGCACCAGCGCCAGCAGGAACAGGACGGACGCCGGCAACAGCCAGGCCAGGTCCTGCACGTGCAGGCCAGGCGTGGCGCGAAGAGGCAGCGTCGGCAAATCGTTCAGCGGATCTTCTCGTTTCATGCAACCCACCCGGGCAGCGCACGGCGCATGCCGCCGCGCGGCGCTGGGGTGAGGCACCCCGGCTGTCCGGGGGATTTTGTCCTACCTTGCCGAGATCAACCCGCTGCCGCGCTGGGTGCCGCGTCCCGCTGCACGTATTGCGTCACGAAACTGCGCGTGCGCCCGTCCGGGAACTTGATGGCCACCTCGCCGGCGCTGGACGAGGCCACCCGCCCGCTGCCGTAGCGCGGCACGCGCACCGCCTCGCCCACCTGGAAGGCCGCGGGCGCCGACATCGAGGGCGGGCGGCCCGGCTTGCGCAGCCCCCCCATGGGCACCGAGGCAGGCTGCGGCTCACCCACCACCACCTCCGGCCCGGGCTGCACCGCCTGCGGCCGCGGCTGCTCCTGCAGCGCCGAGGCGGCAATGGTCTCGTTGGCCGCCGCCGGGGCAACGGCCCTGGCGCTGGCCGCCGCAGCATCCTGCTGCCGCGCCGCCTCCTGGGCACTGGCGAAATTCAGGCAGTTGTCGCAGTGGCCACAGTGCTCGCCCTCGAAGGGCGGCTCCTGCTCGAAGTACTCCAGCAGCGCCCGCCAGCGGCAGCGGCCCGTCTGCGCGTAGAACACCATGCGCTCCAGCGCCTCGTGCTCGTGCTCGGCGCGGGCCTCGTAATCGGCCACCAGCGGCGTGATGTCCAGGTGCTCCACCCCGCGCAGCAGCGACCACGCCCGCGTGCGGTTGGCGCGCACCATGCCCGCGTCGCGCAGCAGCGTGAGCGCGTGCATGAGCCGGTGGCGCGTGAAGCCCGGCAGGCGTTTGAGCAGCGACGCCACCGGCAGTGGCGCCTCGCCCAGCGCCTGCACCACCGAGCGCAGCTCGTCCGCGTCGGGGCGGCTGCGCGCCAGGAAAAACTGCTGCACCTGCCGGTCGGGCCGGTGGTAGAGCAGCGCGCAGTCGGCCGCCTCGCCGTCGCGCCCGGCGCGGCCGGCCTCCTGGTAGTAGGCCAGCAGGCTGCCCGGGAGCTGGTAGTGCAGGACGAAGCGCAGGTCCGCCTTGTCTATGCCCATGCCGAAGGCGTTGGTGGCGATCATCACCCGCGCCTGCCCGCCCATGAAGCGCTCCTGGTTCGCCTGCCGCTCGGCCGCGCGCAGCTTGCCGTGGTAGCGCGTGACGCTCTCGCCCGCGGCCCCCAGGCGCTGATAAAGCTCCTCGCAGGTCTTCACGGTGGCGGTGTAGACGATGCCGGGGCCGTCGGTCTTGCCCAAGGCGCGCTGCAGCGTCTCGAACTTGTGCTTCTCGCTGTCGCACACGGCCACCTGCAGCCGCAGGTTGGGGCGGTACACGCCCGTGTCCACGATCTCCAGCTTGGGCCGCCCAAGGTGGCGGCGCATGTCGGCAATCACCTGCTCGGTGGCCGTGGCCGTGAGCGCCAGCACGGGCGGGTCGCCCAGGGTGCGCAGCGCCGCGCCTATGCCCAGGAAGGCCGGGCGGAAGTCGTGCCCCCACTGCGAGATGCAGTGCGCCTCGTCCACCACCAGCAGCGCCACGCCGGCCTGGCGCAGCGTCTCCAGGAAGGCCGTGTCGGCCAGCCGCTCCGGCGTGGTGAACACGATGTCGCTGCGCGCCTGCGCGATGCGCGCCATGGAGTCCTTCTGCTCGGCCGCGGGCCGCGCGCTGTTGAGCTGCGCGGCCTCCACGCCGGCCTCCTCGAGCTTGCTGGCCTGGTCGTGCATCAGCGCGATCAGCGGCGAGACGACCACGGTGCGCCCGTCCAGGTGCAGCGCCGGCAACTGGTAGCACAGCGACTTGCCCGCGCCCGTGGGCATCACGGCCAGCGTGTCCTGGCCGGCAAGCACGCGCTCGATCACGGCCTGCTGGCCTTCACGCAGCTCGCGCAGTCCGAAAGTGCGGCGCAGGGAGCGGCGCAAGGCCGCTGGAAGGTTGTTGGCGGTCATGGATGTGCCGGGAAAAGGAAGGTGGCAATGAGCGCTCGGACGGCAAGCCGCATTCCCTTGGTCGCGGCAGGGAATTTGCCCGGGAGACCCGGGCGCCGCGCTTCCTACACTCGCTGCCCCCTTCAACGACAAACGAGGATGACCATGGCAATCGAGAAAGCCCTCTATACCGCAACGGCCACTGCCACGGGTGGCCGCACCGGCAGCGCGAAGTCCGACGACGGCCGCCTGACCGTGAACCTCTCCACCCCCAAGGAGCTCGGCGGCGACGGCGGCCAGGGCACCAACCCCGAGCAGCTCTTTGCGGCCGGCTACTCCGCCTGCTTCATCGGCGCCATGAAGGCCGTGGCCGGACGGCAGAAGCTGCAACTGCCCGCCGAGGTGTCCATCACCTCGCAAGTGGCCATCGGCCCGCACGCCAACAAGCCCGGCGCCTTCGGCATCCAGGTGGACATGCAGATCTCCATCCCCGGCATGGACCGCGCCGCGGCCGAGAAGCTCGTGGCCGAGGCCCACGAGGTCTGCCCCTACTCCAACGCCACGCGCAACAACGTGGACGTGAAGCTCACGGTGGTCTGACGCCGCGGCGCTTGCCTTCGTGACGGACAACGCCGGCCATCGCGCCGGCGTTTTTCATGGAAAACCCGGCCTGCCGTCGCGCAAAAGCATCGAAAAAGCCTCAAAAACGCCGTCCTGCTTCAAGTTGCACGCCGCCCGGCCGAAAAAGGCCTGGATGCGGTGATGCAATAACGACAATGAGCAGTGACTTTTCCCGCGGCGGCCCGGGCCGCCGCGCGCCTTTCCACGCCGCGCCCCGGGCGTGGGCCGCCGCAAGCGGCGCGCTGGCCTGCACGCTGTCACTGCTGCCCCGGGCCGCCGCCGCCCAAGAGCTGCTGCTGCGCGAGGTTCCCTCGGTCTTCGCGGCGTCGGGCTTCGAGCAGTCGGCCAGCGACGCGCCTTCTTCCGTCTCCGTCATCACCGCCACGGACATCGAGCGCTTCGGCTGGCGCACGCTGGCCGAGGCGCTGGGCAGCCTGCCCGGCTTTCACACCAGCAGCGACCTCGTCTACGACTACGTGGGCGTGCGCGGCCTGCTGCGCCCGGGCGACTGGAACGGCCGCATCCTGCTGCTGGTGGACGGGCAGCGCGTCAACGAGAACGTCTACGGCCAGGCCGCCCTGGGCCAGGACGCGCTGGTGGACCTGGGCAGCGTGGAGCGCATAGAGGTCGTGCGCGGCCCGGGCTCGTCGCTGTACGGCGCCTCGGCCGTGTTCGCCGTGGTGGACGTGACCACCAAGCAGGGCCGCGACTACCGCGGCTGGCAGGCCGAGGCCCACGCCGGCTCGCAAGGCACGCGCGGGCTGCGCCTGGGCGGCGGCCAGCGCGAGGGCGGCCTGGAGTACGCACTGTCGCTGGCCGCCACGCACAGCGACGGCACCAGCCTCTACTTCCCGCAACTGGCCGCCCAAACGCCCACGGCCGGCCGCTCCAGCGGCGCCGATGCGCTGCGCACCCTGCAACTCCAGGGCAGCCTGCGCGTCAACGGCTGGAGCCTGCAGGCCGGCGCCCAGGACTGGCACAAGCAGGTGCCCACCGGCGCCTACGCCACCACGCTGTCGGACCCGCGCAACGCGTACCAGCAGATGCAGCGCTACCTGCGCCTGGGCCGCGAGGCCGAGGTCTGGGACGGCGCGCTGCTGCGCCTGAGCGGCTCCATCAACAGCTACCACTACTGGGGCGACTACATCACCCGCAGCGACGGCGGCGCCAGTTTCGACTTCACCGAGGGCCACTGGGGCCGCCTCGAAACGGTGCTGGACCAGCGCGTGGACGAGCGCACGCGGCTCAAGCTGGGGGCGGACTTCCAGCGCGACTCGCGCATGCGCCAGCTCTACTACAGCGCCGCGGCCACCATCCTGGACGACTTGCACAGCGGCTCCTCGCGCGGCTTCTTCGTCCAGCTGGAGCGCTCGCTCGCGCCGCATCTGCGCGTCAACGCCGGCTTGCGCACCGACCGCTACAGCACCTTCGGCAGCACCACCAGCCCGCGGCTGGGCCTGATCTGGCAGCCCGCGGAGCGCCACGCCTTGAAGCTGCTGCAGGGCACGGCCTACCGCGCGCCCAACGCCTTCGAGCTCTGGTACACCGACGGCGGCGCCACGCAACGGCCCAACCCCGCCTTGCAGCCTGAACGCATACGCACCACGGAAGCCGTGTGGGAGGCGGGCTGGAGCGAGCGCTGGCAGACCAGCCTGTCCCTCTATCACAACGTGCTGAACCGGCTCATAGACGTCCAGGAGGTCGCGCCCAACCTGCTGCAGTACGCCAACGGCGGCAGCGTGCGCACCACGGGTGTCGAGGGCCAGATCGACTGGCGCCTGGGCTCGGGGCTGGAAACGCGGTGGTCGCTGTCGTGGCAGGACAGCAAGGCCCACGAGGCCGGCTCGGCCCTCTCCAACTCGCCGCGGCTGCTGGCCAAGGGCGCGCTGATGCTGCAGTTGGGCGACGGCGGCAGCACGCTGGCGCTGGAGGCGCGCAGCACCTCCAGCGTGCGCACGCTGCAGGGCGAGCGGCTGCCGGGCTGCATGCTGCTCAACGCCACGCTCAACCTGCCGGCCACGGCGCTGCCGGGCTGGCGCGGCGCGCTGTCGGTTTACAACGCGCTGGACCGCCACGCCATGCAGCCCGCCGGCCAGGAGCACCTTCCGCTGACTTGGCTGCCCCAGCCCGGCCGCACGCTGCTGCTGCGGCTTGAGAAGAGCCTGTGAGCCGCAGCCGCTTGCTCCAGGCCGGCAAAACCCCGAGCCCGACGGCGCGCGCGCTGGCCTGCGGCTGGGCCATGGCGCTGGGCTGCGGCCTGGTGCTGGCCCAAGGCGCCACGCGCACGGTGCTGCTGGTCATGCCGCCGCAGCCCGGCAAGCTCGAAGTGATGGCGCAAAGCGCCGCCAGGGCGCTCGCCAGCGCCGCGCAGGTGCGGCTGATGCCGGCCGACGCGCAGCCCGGTGCGGGGCTGGAGGCGGCCGTGCGCGGCGGCGGCGTGGACCTGCTCGTGGGCGTGGGCGCCGCGGGCGAGCAGGCGGCCCGCGCGCAGGCCGGCAGCGTGCGGCTCATGTCCTGCGGCGCACCCACCACGACGCTGCCCGGCGTGATGCTGGAACACGACCCCGCCGTGCAGTTCGCGCAGCTGCGCCGCATGCTGCCTACGGCGCACCGCGTGGGCCTGGTCCTGCACGCGGCCGAAGGCAGCCCGCGGCTGGACGCGGCCTTGCAGGCCGCGCGCCGCGCGGGGCTGGAACTGCAGCCGCTGCCGGTGGAGTCCGCCGCCGACGTGCAGCCCACCGTGGAGCGCGCAGCCTCCGCGCTGGACGCGCTCATGGTGCTGGCCGACGCGCAGGTGCTCTCGCCCCAGGCCGCGCGCGCGCTGCTGACGGTGTCCATGCGCCAGCGCGTGCCGCTGGTGGGCCCGGCCGGCAGTTGGGCCCGCGCGGGCGCGCTGTACGCGCTGGAGTGGGATTACGAAGACCTGGGCCTGCAGTGCGCCGACGTCGCGCTGCGCCTGCTGGCCCCGCGCGGCCTGGGCGCGGCCCCGCTGGCGCCGCGGCGCGCGGCGCTGGTCATCAACCGCCGCGCCGCGCAGGTGCTCAAAGTACCCTTGGCGGAAGACGTGCTGCGCTCCGCGGAAAGCATCCATGACTAAACCCTGGCACGGCCTGGCCAGCAAGCTGGGCCTCTACGCGGCACTGCTCATCCTGCTGACCACCGTGGCGCTGGTGGCGAGCCTGGTGGTGCGCCACCAGCAGCGCCAGAGCGCCACCTTCCGCGAGCTGGGCCTGAGCCTGGCCAAGACCGTGGCCGAGCAGGCGCAGATGGGCGTGTTCTCCGGCGACGCGGCCGAGCTGGAGCACGTGGCCCACGGCGCCTCCTCCTTCCCCGACGTGGCCGGCGTCACGGTGTTCGACCTCTCCGGCCGCGTCCTGTCGCGCCACGGCACGGCCGGGCCGGCCGAGCTGCCGACGACGCAGCGCCATCCCGAGCCCACCATGCTGGGCGAGCTCCAGGGGCTGCTGCTGCCCGCCAACGTGCCGGTGAACTTCGTCGCCCCCGTGCTGCTGGCCGCCGGGCCGGCCATGCCCGGCAGCCAGGCCGCGAGCGCGCCGCAGGAACCCCAGGGCTACGTGGTGGTGTCGCTCAGCACGGCCTCGTTCCGCCAGCAACTGCTGATGTTCCTGGAAACCTCCATGGGTGCGGCCGCGCTCATGGGCCTGCTGGGCATGGCCGGCATGGCGGTGCTGGCGCGCGTGGTGCTCAAGCCGCTGCGCGAGGTGACCATCGCCGCCGGCCACGTGGCCGCGGGCGACCTGGACCACCAGGTGCGCGTGCACAGCCGCGACGAGGTGGGCCTGCTGGCCCAGGCCTTCAACCGGATGACGGCGCAACTGCGCGAGGCGCGCGACACGCTGGAGGGCCGCGTGGCCGAGCGCACCCGCATGCTGGAGGAAGCCTCGGCCGAGGCCTACCGGCTGGCCAAGCACGACGCCCTCACCGGGCTGCCCAACCGCGTGCTGCTGCGCGAGCGGCTGGACCTCGCCATCGCCACCGCGCGCGAGCACGGCCACAGCGTGGCCCTCTTCTTCGTGGACGTGGACCACTTCAAGGCCGTCAACGACTCGCTGGGCCACGAAAGCGGCGACCTGGTGCTCAAGGCTATCGCGCAGCGCCTCACCGCCCTGGTGGCCCACCACGGCTTTGCCGCGCGGCTGGCCGGCGACGAGTTCGTCCTGGTGCGCGAGGCGCTGCCCGCCGACGAGGGCCGCACCCTGGCGCATGCGCTGGCGCAGCGCGTGCTCGAAGTCGTGAGCGAGCCCATCGCCGTCCCCGGCCAGGAGGTGCGCATGGGCTCCAGCGTGGGCGTGGCCCTCTACCCCGGCGACGCGCAGGACCCCACCACGCTGCTGCGCGCGGCCGACATGGCCATGTACGCGGCCAAGGGCGGCGGCCGCATGGGCGTGCAGCTCTTCAGCGCCGACATGGAAGCCCCCGTGCTGGAGCGGCTGCACCTGGAAACCGACCTGCGCCGCGCGCTGGCCGAGGGCGAGCTCATGCTGTGGTACCAGCCGCAATGGAGCATGGACGGCCGCCGCCTGGTGGGCGCCGAGGCGCTGCTGCGCTGGAACCATCCGCACCGCGGGCTGGTGCCGCCAGGGCAGTTCATCCCCGTGGCCGAGGCCAGCGGCCTCATCCGCGAGATAGGCGCCTGGGTGCTGGACCAGGCCACGCGCGACGCCCAGGCGTGGAACGCCGCCAACGCCGCGCAGGGCGCCGCGCCGCTGCGCGTGGCCGTCAACGTCTCGGCCAGCCAGCTCAACCGCTCGGACATCGTGGAAACGGTGGCCGCCGCGCTGGCCGCGCACCGCCTGCCGCCGCACCTGCTGGAGCTGGAGCTCACCGAGTCCGGCATCGTCGAGAACCCCGAGCACGGCCTGCAGGTGCTGCTGCGGCTGCAGGCGCTGGGCGTGCGCCTGGCCATAGACGACTTCGGCACGGGCTTCTCCAGCCTGTCCTACCTTACCCGGCTACCGGTGCACAGCCTCAAGATCGACCGCTCCTTCGTCGCCGGGCTGCCCGCCGCGCAAAGCGACCTGGCCGTGGTGCAGGCCATCTGCGCCATGGCGCGCAAGCTGGGCCTGCAGGTGGTGGCCGAGGGCGTGGAAACCCAGGCGCAGCTGCAGACGCTCAAGCACACGGGCTGCGACATGGTCCAGGGCTTCCTGTTCGCCAAGCCCATGCCGGCCCACGAGTTCCGCCAGCGCTGCGTGGCACAGCCGGCCACGGCGCACCCGCTGCTCAGCGGGTCTTAAGCGGCCCCATCCGGCCCTGCCGCCGCCGCGCGCCGCGCCAGCAGTTGCAGCAGCAACTCGATGCGCGCGGCCACCGGCGTGAGCGTGCCGGCCGTCTCGAAGCGCTGCCCCGGCTGCGCGATGACGCCGCCGTGCGCGCAGCGGCTGGCCACCAGCACCGGCACGCCCCGGGCCGCCGCTTCCTCCAGCGCGGCCAGCAGCGCCGCGTGCAGCGTGCCGTTGCCGGTGGCGGCCACGGCCAGGCCGTCCGTGCCCGCGGCCAGCAGCGCGCGCACGACGCGCCCGTCCGCGCCGCCGTGCGACATCACCACGTCCACGCGCGGCCAGTGCGCCACGGGCGCGCTCACGGCGGCCAGCCCAAGCGCCTCGCCCGCGGGCCAGTCGCGCAGGCGGCGCAGCCGGCCGGCCTCCACGAAGCCCAGCGCGCCGGCGTCGCCGCAGGACAGCGTGTCCAGCCGGTAGCTGTGCTGCTTGCGCACCTCGGCCGCGCCATGCACGCCGCCGCCCATGGTCACCAGCACGCCGCGCGCGCCCGGCGTGGCGGCCAGGGTCAAGGCGTCCACCAGGTTTTGCGGGCCGTCGGCCATGAGCGCCGTGGCCGGGCGCATGGCGCCGGTGAACACCACCGGCTTGTCGCGCGGCGCCAGCACGCGGTGCAGGAAGTAGGCGGCCTCCTCCATCGTGTCCGTGCCGTGCGTGACGATGACGCCGGCCACCTCGGGGCGCGCCAGGTGGTGGCTCGCGCGCTGCGCCAGCGCCTGCCACAGCGCGTGCGTGGCGTCCTTGCTGTCGAGCTGCGCGAGCTGTTCGGCCTCCACCGGCCAGTCCTTCAAGGCCGGCACCCCGGCCAGCAGCGTCTGGATGCCCAGTTGGGCGGCCTGGTAGCCCAGGTGGTCGTCGGCGGCCGCGGCGGTACCCGCGATGGTGCCGCCGGTGCCGAGAACGACGAATCGGCTTTGCATGCGCTCACTCCATGGATGAAAATACAGGTATGGATTCCGACAGCCGCCCCCGTGCACGGCCGCGCGCCGCGCCCCGCAGTACACCCACCAGCCCAGCAAGCGCCATGAACACAGCCCTCACGCCACGCCAGCAGCAGGTGTTCGACCTGGTCCAGGAGGCCATCGAGCGCACCGGCGCGCCGCCCACCCGTGCCGAGATCGCGGCGCAGCTGGGTTTCCGTTCGGCCAACGCGGCCGAGGAGCACCTTCAGGCGCTGGCGCGCAAGGGCGCCATCGAGCTCGTGGGCGGCACCTCGCGCGGCATCCGGCTGAAGTCTGACACGCTGCGCGCCCTGCGCGCCGCGCGCGCGGACGACGCCATGGCCCCGGCCGCCCTCCTGGCCGCCGCCGCGCTGTCGCTCCCGCTGGTGGGCCGCGTCGCAGCCGGCAGCCCCATCCTGGCGCAGGAGCACATCGACCAGCACTACCAGGTCAGCCCGGCCCTCTTTCCCACCAAGCCGGACTACCTGCTGCGCGTGCGCGGCATGAGCATGCGCGACGCGGGCATCCTGGACGGCGACCTGCTGGCCGTGCAGCGCAGCGACGACGCGCGCAACGGCCAGATCGTCGTGGCCCGCCTGGGCGACGAGGTCACCGTCAAGCGCTTCCAGCGCACCCGCGCCGGCATAGAGCTGTTGCCCGAGAACCCGGAGTTCCAGCCCATCCACGTGGCGCCGGGCAGCGCGGACTTCGCGCTCGAAGGCGTGGCCGTGGGCCTGATCCGCAACTCGCCCCTGCTGTGACGGCGGCGGCACGGCGCCTCGCTCCCTGCCGCTCATGCCCGCGAAAGCGGGCATCCACGAACACCGAAGTCTCGCCTTCGAACTGCATCGTCCAAAGCCGGCGTCGGCGCACCAACATCCCGGCCGGCGTGGATGCCCGCCTTCGCGGGCATGACGGATGAAGGTGCGCGGTGCCCTGGCCACAGGGGCTAACGGGGCGATACCGTTCGCCCCAAGCAGCACCCTGCTTTCACTTGCCACCATTGCCCGCAGCGCTTACCGCTCGGCCACATTCCCGAGCATTGGCAAACGGCCCGTTACGTTTGAATAGCGACTGTCAAGCGGCTTATTTCACGGCTTAGGCCGGCGGCCACGTCCGGACAATGCGGAGCTTGAGACCCCGCTGCCATGAAGCTCTTCCGCCGATCCAGCCGCCGCACCGAATGCTGCCCTCCCGGGCCGGCGAGCTTCGGCACCTTTGACAGCCGCTGGCACTACCGCTGGCACTACTTCACCCGCTGGCTGCGTCCAAGCGTGGACGCCGTGCCGGAAGAGGCCCGCCAGGCCTTCGAGTTGGCCCTGCACGGCCTGCCCGGCGACGAGGCCGAGAAGCTGCGCGTGCGCGTGCGCAGCGCCCCGGGGCTGCGCGAGCTGTGGCACCTGCGCTCGGCGGTGTTCGGCCTGGTGGCGCGCCACGGCAGCCAGTCCGAGGCACAGCGCCGCATGGCCGCGCTGGACCGGCTTTTCACGACCCGGCTGCGCGCCGGCGGGCAAGCCCGGGCCAAGCGCGTCTGAAGCAACTGAAACGCTTGCGCCAACAGGTTCACGCCCGCCCAACGGGACGCTGCCTGATCCAGGGCAGGCAGAATCCGGCCTGCCCATGAACATCATCATCCTCGACGACTACCAGGACGCGGTGCGCAAGCTGCGCTGCGCCAGCAAGCTCGAACACCTCAATGCCAAGGTGTTCACCAACACCGTCAAGGGCATAGGCCAGCTGTCGGTACGGCTGCGCGACGCCGAGGTGCTGGTGCTCATACGCGAGCGCACGCAGTTTTCGCGCGCGCTGCTGGAGAAGCTGCCCAAGCTCAAGCTCATTGCGCAGACCGGCCGCGTAGGCTCGCACATCGACGTGGAGACCTGCACGCGGCTGGGCATCGCCGTGGCCGAGGGCGTGGGCTCGCCCGTGGCGCCGGCCGAGCTGACGTGGGCGCTCATCATGGCCGCCATGCGGCGGCTGCCGCAGTACATCAGCAACCTGAAGCACGGCGCCTGGCAGCAGTCCGGGCTCAAGGCCGCGTCCATGCCGCCCAACTTCGGATTGGGCATGGTGCTGCGCGGCAAGACGCTGGGCATCTGGGGTTACGGAAAAATCGGCCAGATCGTGGCCGGCTACGCGCGCGCCTTCGGCATGCAGGTGGTGGTGTGGGGCCGCGAGCCCTCGCTGATCCGCGCCCGCGCCGACGGCCATGCCACCGCGCTGAGCAAGGAAAGCTTCTTCGAGGGCTGCGACGTGCTCAGCGTGCACCTGCGCCTGAACGACGAGACGCGCGGCATCGTGACGCTGGAAGACCTCGCGCGCATGAAGCCCACGTCGCTGTTCGTCAACACCTCGCGCGCCGAGCTGCTGGAGGAGAACGCGCTGGTCTCCGCGCTCAACAAGGGCCATCCCGGCATGGCTGCGGTGGACGTGTTCGAGTCCGAGCCCATCCTGCAGGGCCACCCGCTGCTGCGGCTGGAAAACGCCGTGTGCACGCCGCACATCGGCTACGTAGAGCTCGACAGCTACGAGCTCTACTTCGGCGCCGCCTTCGACAACGTGCTGGCCTACATGCGCGGCGAGCCCACCAACATCGTCAACCCCGACGCGCTCAAGGTGAACCGTTGAGCCCCGCGGGCGACCGCGCCGGCGGCGACGCCGACACGCCGCGCGCGCGCCCGCGCAACCTGCTGGAGCTGCTGCTGGCCTTCAACCGGCTGGCGCTGCAGGGCTTTGGCGGCGTGCTGCCCATCGCGCAGCACGAGCTGGTGGAACGCCGCGGCTGGCTCACCAAGGCGCAATTCCTGGAGCTGCTCGCGCTGGGCCAGGTGCTGCCCGGGCCCAACATCGTCAACGTCTCGCTGATGTTCGGCCACCGGCACTTCGGCTGGCGCGGCGCCGCCGCGGCGCTGCTTGGGCTCACGCTGGTGCCCAGCGCCGTGGTGCTGCTGCTGGTCGTGCTGTACGGCCGTTTCAACACCCTGGCACCCGTGGCCGGCGCGCTGCGCGGCATGGCGGCCGTGGCCGCCGGGCTGGTGCTGGCCATGGGGCTCAAGCTGTTGCCGGCGCTCAAGCAGAGCCCGCTGGGCTGGCCGCCCGCGCTGGGCGTGGTGGCGCTGTCGCTGGGCTTGATCCTGGTGCTGCACTGGCCGCTGCCGGCGGTGCTGGCCACCGTGGGCCTGGGCTCGGTGCTGCTGGCCTGGAAGCGGCTGAAATGAGCCCCACCGCGTGAGGCCGACCGCATGAACCCCACCGCCGCAGCCGCCGCCATGGGCTGGCTGGACTGGGCCCAGCTCGTGGCCCACTTCATGATGCTGTCGCTGCTGTCCATAGGCGGGGCCATCGTCACCGCGCCGGAGATGCACCGCTACCTCGTGCGCGAGCACGGCTACCTCAGCAGCGCGGACTTCAGCCAGTGCATCGCGCTGGCGCAGGCCGCCCCCGGGCCCAACGTGCTGTTCGTGGCGGCGCTGGGCTGGCAGATAGGCGGGGCTTTCGGTGCGGTGGCAACGATGGCGGGCATCCTGCTGCCTTCGAGCGTGCTGACGCTGGCGCTGGAGCGCTGGAGCAGCAGCCGCCGCGACAGCCGCGAGGTGCGCGCCTTCACCGGCGGGCTGGCGCCGCTGACCGTGGCGCTGCTGCTGTCCACCGGCTGGCTGCTGGCCGAGCCCGCGCAGGCGCACTTGGGCGCCATGGCGCTGGTGGCGGGCAGCGCCTTCGTGTCCTGGCGCTTCAGGCTCAGCCCGCTGTGGCTGATCGCGGCCGGGGCTTTGGCCGGCATGCTGGGTTTGGCGTAAGCCCGCGCGGGCAGCCTTGGGCGCGCGGCTTGCCGACACAGGTCCATTCCGGACCGTTCAAGGGAGATCGAAATGCCGAATTCCGTGGCCACCTGGGCATCCTGGTGGCGCAACGCACAAACCCTGTGGGACATCGCGCTGGCGGCGCCACAGGTCATCGCCCACCGCACGCTGCGCATGATGGCGGCCGGGCACCTGCCCTCCGAGCGCGACGTCAAGGAGTTCCACCTCATGGGCGCGGAGAAGCTGGAGGCCATGGGCGAATCCGCCGTGGCCATGGTCATGCACCTGTGGCAGGTGCAGCAAAAGGCGCTGCTGGCGCTCATGGGCGCGTGGTGGAAGCCGCAGGCCTGGTTCGACGCCGGCCCATGGCTGCACGCCCTGCCCGGCGTGACCGCCGCAGGCTTGAAGCCCGTGCACAGCCGCGTGACGGCCAACGCGCAGCGCCTGGCCAAGGTGGCGCTCAACCCGGTCACGGTGCCCGTGCTGGCCGTGGCCGAGCACGCGCGGCGCAAGGTGGGGACGGCGCCGCAGGCGCGCATTCGCCACCGCCACGCCTGAAGGCCCGCGCCCATGAAAAAGGCGGCCCGCAGGCCGCCTTGAACCTCACAAACGCGCTGCAGGTCAGCGCGTTTCTTCATCCTTGGTGCCGAAGATCTTGTCGCCGGCATCGCCCAGCCCCGGGATGATGTAGCCCAACTCGTTGAGGTGGGAATCAATCGCGGCGGTCCAGCAGCGCACGTCCGGGTGGGCCTTTTCCAGCGCGGCCACGCCCTCGGGCGCGGCGACCAGCACCAGCGCGCGGATGTCCTTGCAGCCGCGCTCCTTGAGCAGGTCGATGGTGGCGATCATGGAGCCGGCGGTGGCCAGCATCGGGTCCACGATCAGCGCCGTGCGCTGGTCCAGGTGGCCCACGAACTTCTCGAAGTAGTGCTCCGGCTGCAGCGTCTCGTGGTTGCGCGACAGGCCCACGACGCTGATCTTGGCGTTGGGCACCATGTCCAGCACGCCGTCCAGCATGCCCAGCCCGGCGCGAAGAATGGGCACCACGGTGACCTTCAGGCCCGCGATCTCATCGACCTCCACCGGGCCGCTCCAGCAATCGATGGTCGTCTTCTGCAGGGGGAAATCGGCGGTGGCCTCGTAGGCCAGCAGCCGCGCGAGCTCGTGCGTGAGCTCGCGGAATTTTTTGGTGGAAATGCCGGCCTCGCGAAGCAGGCCGATCTTGTGCTTCACCAGAGGGTGAACGACGTCAATGGTAGGCATGGGCGGAAGTCTAAAGGCGGCCCCAGGAACAACCCTTGCCGCAGACCGCAACCTCCGCATGCCCTTGGCGCGATTTCCGCCGCGCCCCCCCCTCGCCATGGACCAGCCCGTCTCCACCCGCACGGCACTTGCCGCCGCGGAACCGCCACCCCACCGCGTCTCGCTCCACATCAACGGCGAAGCCGTGGCCCTTGAAGTGCAGGCCCGCGTCACCCTGCTCGACGCGCTGCGCGAGCACCTGCACTTCACCGGCACCAAGAAGGGCTGCGACCGCGGCCAGTGCGGCGCCTGCACCGTGCTCGTCGAGGGCCGCCGCGTCAACAGCTGCCTGACCCTGGCCGTGATGTGCGAGGGCCGCAGCGTCACCACCGTCGAAGGCCTGGGCACGCCGGACGCTCTGCACCCCGTGCAGGCCGCCTTCGTGGAGTGCGATGCCTTCCAGTGCGGCTACTGCACGCCGGGGCAGATCTGCTCCACCGTGGCGCTGCTGGACGAGGCCCGCGCCGGCCGCGCCAGCCACGTCACGCCGGACCTCGCCCGCGCGGGCGAGCCCCTGAGCGACGACGAGATCCGCGAGCGCATGAGCGGCAACCTCTGCCGCTGCGGCGCCTATCCCAACATCGTGCGGGCCGTGCGCCTGGTGCTGGACAACGACCAGGGCGGCCAGGGCCGCTGAGCGCATGGACAACTTCCTCTACGAACGCCCCGCGTCGATTGCCGACGCCCTGGCCCTCATGGCCCAGCCCGGCGTCACCCCCATAGCCGGCGGCAGCAACCTGCTGGACCTGATGAAGGGCGGCATCGCGCGCCCCTGCAAGTTAATTGACGTGAGCCGCCTGCCCTGGGATGCGATTGAAGCGCTCCCCGACGGCGGCCTGCGCATAGGCGCCGGCGTGCGCAACACCGAGGCGGCCGACCACCCGCTGGTGCGCAAGCGTTACCCGCTGCTGTCGCGCGCGCTGCTGGCGGGCGCCACGCAGCAACTGCGCAACATGGCCACCGTGGGCGGCAACCTGCTGCAGCGCACCCGCTGCCCCTACTTCTACGACGACGGTTTCCGGCGCTGCAACAAGCGCGAGCCGGGCAGCGGGTGTGATGCGCTGGGCGGGTTCAACCGCGGGCACGCCATCCTGGGTGCCAGCGAGCACTGCATCGCCACGCACCCGTCGGACATGGCCGTGGCGATGGCCGCGCTGCAGGCGCGCGTGGTGCTGCAGAGCGCGCGCGGCGAGCGGGTGATGCCGCTCTCGGACTTCCACCGCCTGCCCGGCGACACGCCGCAGCAGGACACGGAAATCGCCCCGGACGAGCTGATCACCGCCGTGGAGCTGCCGCCCTCGCAGGCGGCCGGGCACAGCCAGTATTTGAAGATCCGCGACCGCGCCAGCTACGCCTTCGCGCTGGTGTCGGTGGCTGTAGCGCTGGAGCTGGACGGCGCCGGCCGCGTCACCCGCGCCGGCCTGGCGTTGGGCGGCGTGGCCCACAAACCCTGGCGCGTGGAGGCCGCCGAGGCCGCACTCGCCGGCCGGATGCCGGACGAGGCCGCCGCCAACGACGCCGCCGACGCGCTGCTAGCCGGCGCGCGGGGTTATGGCGACAACGATTTCAAGATCGAACTGGCGCGCCGCGCCGTGCGCCGCGCCATCGCCCGCGCCGCCCGCGGCAGCACGCTGTGAACGCGAGGCAGGACGACATGGACGCAACTTCGACATTGACCCTGACCTCGCCCGCCGTGGGTGCCGAAGACGGCAAGCTCGGCGGCGCCCTCTCCCGCGTGGACGGCCCGCTCAAGGTTTGCGGCCAGGCCCGCTACGCGGCCGACTTCCACCTGCCCGGCCTCACGCACGCCACCCTGGTGCAAAGCCGCGTGGCAGCCGGGCGCCTACGCGCCATCGACACGAAATCCGCCGAGGCCCACCCTGGCGTGCTGCTGGTGATGACGTTTTTCAACGCCCCGCGCCTGCCTGAAGGCGGCCAGGCCGGCATCAAGCCGCCCGCGGGGCGCACGCTCTCGCTGCTGCAGGACGATCGCGTGCACTACGACGGCCAGCCCATCGCCGTGGTCGTGGCCGAGACGCTGGAAGCCTCGCGCCAGGGCGCGCGGCTGCTCCAGGTGGAGTACGACCAGGAGCCGCCGCAGCTCGACTTCGAGGCCGCCAAGGCCCAGGCGCATCCGCCCAAGGAGGCCCAGGGGCAGGAGCCGGACAGCCGCCGCGGCGACGTCGAAGCCGCCTGGAGCCAGGCGGCGCACCGGCTTGAAGCCACCTACACCACGCCGTTGGAGCACCACAACCCGCTGGAGACGCACGCCACGCTGGCGGCGTGGGACGGCGACCAGTTGACGCTCTGGGACTCCACCCAGTACGTGCACGGCGTGAAGCAGACCCTGTCGCAGCGCCTGGGCCTGCAGGCCGAGCAGGTGCGCGTGGTGAGCCCCTTCGTGGGTGGCGCCTTCGGCAGCAAGGGGTCGGCGTGGTCGCACGTCGTCCTGGCCGCCATGGCCGCGCGCGAAGTGAAACGCCCGGTGCGGCTGGTGGTGGAGCGCACGCAGATGTTCGGCCCCGTGGGCAACCGGCCCTTCACGCAGCAGCAGTTCCGGCTGGCGGCGGACGGTGGCGGCCAGCTCACGGCGCTGGAGCACCGGGTGCACGCCGAAACCTCCCGTATCGAGGACTGGATAGAGCCCTCGGCGCTGATCTCCCGCTTCCTGTACGCCTGCGACAACGTGGCGACCACGCACCGGCTGGTGCCGCTGAACGTGGGCGTGCCGACCTTCCAGCGCGCGCCGGGCGAGGCCACGGGCTCGTTCGCGCTGGAGTCGGCCATGGACGAGCTGGCTCACCAGGCCGGCCTGGACCCGCTGGAGTTCCGCCGCCGCAACCATTCCGACTTCGACGCCGGGCAGCAGCTGCCCTACTCCAGCAAGTCGCTGCTGGCGTGCTACGACCAGGGAGCGCAAGCCTTCGGCTGGTCGCAGCGCAACCCCAAGCCGCGCGCCACGCGCCGGGGCGACGTGCTGGTGGGCTACGGCATGGCCACGGCCACCTACCCGGCCAAGCGGCTGGCGTCGGAGGCGCGCGCCACGCTGCTGCCGGACGGGCACGTGCGCGTGCAGTGCGGCACGCACGACCTGGGCACGGGCACCTGGACGCTGCTCACGCAGGTGGCCGCCGACCGGCTGGACCTGCCGCCCGCGCGCATCGCGCTGGAAATCGGCGACACGGCGCTGCCCATGGCGCCGGTCTCCGGCGGCTCCATGACCGCCGCCAGCGCCGGCGCGGCCGTGCACGCCGTGTGCGAGCTGCTGCGCACGCACTTGGCCGAGCTGGCCGTGACGGACGAGGCCTCGCCCCTACACGGCGTGCCGCATGAATTGATAGAGCTGCGCGAAGGCCGCCTGCGCAAGACGGACGAGCCCGGCCGCGGCGAAACCCTGGAATCGCTCGCCGCCCGCCACGCCGACATCGATTTGCAGGTCAACGTGCGCGCCACGCCCGGACCGGATGCCGAAAAATATTCCAAGCACTCCTTCGGCGCCGTGTTCGTGGAAGTGCACGTGGATGCGGACCTCGGAGAAATCCGCGTGCCGCGCATCGTGGCGGCCTATTCGGTCGGCAACCTTTTGAATGCCAAGACCGGCCGCAGCCAGTTGCTCGGCGGCATCGTCTGGGGTTTGTCCATGGCGCTGCACGAACATTCGCTGCGCGACCCGCGTTATGGCCGCATCGCCAATGCCAATTTGGGCGAATACCACATCCCGGTGAATGCCGACATTCCGGATATCGAATTGATCATCGTGCCGGAGGACGACCCGCACATCGGCCCGCTGGGAGCCAAGGGCATCGGTGAAATCGGGATCACCGGCGTGGCCGGCGCCATAGCCAATGCGGTATGGCATGCAACAGGCCGGCGCATCCGGGACTTGCCCATTTCCCTGGACAGCCTGCTGCACGCGCAGCGCTGATAAGCATCGTTCCAAGCCCGCCGGTGAAAGCCGGCGGGCATTCCGCGGCTGTACAGCACTTCCATGCCGCCACGCCCCCGCAGCGCCGGCCATGGCGACAGCCTGCCGAAGCAGACGTCAACACCCCGAAAACCGTGACTTACGTCACGCTTTTCTCGGCCGCCTCGTCGTTGGGCACTCAATAGCAGCCTCGCCGAACCGGTTCCCACCTTGCAGAAGGAAAACCAAACCACATTCCCCGAGCGGGCTTATGGAAACCATTTCTGGAATTATTGAACCCAACGCCGGTGAAGACAGGAAGGTTGGCCGCCATATTCTGCGGTCTGCGGACGGCGGAGCCGTGTTCGTCCTGTCCAGCAACGACGTGTATTTGGATATTTTTCTTCGAAAATTCGTTCTTATTGTGGGTTATCGCAGCAATATACGGCTGACGGACGGGCAGGAACAGTTTATTGTCGTGAGCGTGATGCCTGGAGATGACTCCAACGCCGCCAGTAATCTCGGCGATACGTCCGAAGGCATTTTGAAGCTGCTGGAAGACCCGTCCATTCCCTATGGCACGCATGCGCTCCACGATGTGACCGGCAAGCTTTTATACGCCCTGCAGAGCGATATCATCAAGCTGGATAATTATGTCGGTAAACCGGTGATCGTGAAAGGCCACGCCCTGGCGGGATATCCATTTGAAGGCGGCCCGATCAATTTGAGCGTCACGGATGCCTGTATTCCCGTTGACAGCATGCCGGCCAGGAAGTTCGACATCGAGCTGAGGCTCAAGAATTTGACAACCCATGCCTGGGCCCTGGCCGCGATTTCAGATCGGCCGGTGGTTGAATTGATTGGCGAGCGTCTCGTGCCGGATGACCAAGCGGTGGATGGCAGCTCCGGGACGGCACGGTTCTTATTCTGGACCTCGTCCAGCGGCCGGACGACGCTGACCTTCAAGAAATCCCGCATCTGGGAGTCGGAGAAGGTTCTGGCTGAGGTCAAGTATCTCGTTGTCAGTGAATAAGTCGTGGGCGGCCCCACACCAGAGCGCAGAAACAGCGCGAAAAACTACCACGCCATACTTTTGAAATGCCCATATTTCAAAGCCAGCCCCTTTGATCCTGGCCACCCGCCGCCGCCTCGGTCAAACTTCAGGCTTAGATTCACCGCCCCTGGAGCCACACCGCATGACGGACGACCGCCCCGAAATCACCTGCACCGCCTCGCGGCTGGTTTATGAAAACCGCTGGATCAAGTTGCGCGAGGACGCCATCGTCCGTGCCGACGGCAGCCCCGGCATTTACAGCGTGGTGGAGCGGGCGGATTTCGCCGCCATCGTCGCGATTCAGGACGGGCACATTTACCTGGTCGAACAGTTCCGCTATCCCGTCGGCGGCCGGTATTGGGAATTGCCGCAGGGCGCGTGGGAGGACGACCCCAGCAAATCGCCGGAGGAAGTTGCCCGCGGTGAATTGCGCGAGGAAACCGGCCTGATCGCTGGCCAGATGCAATTCGTCGGCTCCATGTTCATCGCCTACGGTTTATGCACGCAGCGCTGCAACGTCTTCCTCGCCACGGATTTGCAACAAACCGAACAGCAATTGGACGCCGAGGAAGCCGGGCTGGTTTGCCGGGCTTTTGCCTTGAAGGAATTTGAAAGAATGCTGCGGGAGGGGGTGATTCAGGATGGGACGACGTGGGCGGTGGTGGGGATGTTGAAGGTGAAGGGGTTGATTTAACTCCGCGAGCCAGAATGCTTCGCACCCCAGCCCGTCATTCCCGCGAAGGCGGGAATGACGAATCGGCAGGCGCTATGATCCGGCTAACGGATAACGGCTGACGTCCGTAAATTCATTTGGACGATATTTTTGAGCAAGGCAAAGGGCAGCTTAAATCCGAGCAGCTCTCACACCGATCCAATCAACTATTCAGCGAATACCTCCGGCAACACCCCTACCGTCGTCCCCCGCAATATCAGATGCGCCTCCCCATCAATAGCGCTTTCCTGCGGATTCAATATCGCCACATGCGCCCCGGCCTCGCGCGCGACCTGGGCCAACCCGGCGGCGGGCCAGACGGCGCCTGAGGTGCCGACCACCAGCATCACGTCGCACTCAAATGCGGCCTGCTCGGCGGCCTCCATGGCGCCTTCCGGCAACTGCTCGCCGAACCACACCACACCGGGCCGAACGAGATTGCCGCAGTGCGGGCACTTGGGCGGGCGGCCGGGCACGGCAGAGGAAACGTCCAGCAGCGACGGCTGGTGCGCGCAACGCTCCAGCCAGCGGTCCAGCAGGATGTCGCCGTGCAGCCGCAGCGCGTCCGTGTTGCCGGCGCGCTGGTGCAGGTCGTCCACGTTTTGCGTGATGAGCGTGAGCCGCCCCGGGCGGCGGCGCGCGTAGCCGGCCAGCGCCAGGTGGCCGGGGTTGGGCAGCGCGCGGCGCACGCCTTCGCGGCGGTGTTCGTACCAGTCCCACACCAGGCGCGGATCACTTCTGAAGCCCGCCTCGCTGGCGAGTTGCATGGGGTCGAACTTCGCCCATAAACCCGTCTGCGCGTCGCGGAAGGTAGAGATGCCGCTTTCGGCTGACATGCCCGCCCCCGTCAGCACACAGACCTTCTGCGCAGCCAAGAGCCGCACGCGGAGGTCGGCCACGTCGCGCCGGGTGTGCTCGTCCATGGCGCCGCCTCCTCCGGTCACACCATTCAGGCCCCGCGCTGGCGCCGCGCCTCGTACAGGCACACGGCGGCGGCGACCGACACGTTCAGGCTCTCAACGGCGCCCTGCATGGGGATGCGGACCAGCTCGTCGCAAGTCTTGCGCGTGAGCTGGCGCATGCCGGGGCCCTCGGCGCCCAGCACCAGGGCGACGGGGCCCTTGAAGTCCACCTCGTAGAGGGTCTTCTCGGCGTCCTCGGCCGTGCCCACCACCCAGACGTTGCGCTCCTTGAGCTCGTTGAGCGTGCGCGCCAGGTTCGTGACCATCAGGTAGGGCACCGTTTCGGCGGCGCCGCTGGCCACCTTGGCCACCGTGGCGTTCAGGCCCACGGCGTGGTCCTTGGGGGCGACCACCGCGTGCGCGCCGGCACCGTCGGCCACGCGCAGGCAGGCGCCCAGGTTGTGCGGATCGGTCACGCCGTCCAGCACCAGCAGCAGCGGCGCGCCGTCCACGTCGTCCAGCACGTCGTCCAGCGAGTGCTGCTGCGCCAGCGCCTGCACCCGCGCCACCACGCCCTGGTGGCGGTGCGTGCCGCTGATCTTGGACAGGCGCTCGTCGTCGCTCTCGATCAGCTTGGCGCCGGCCTCCTTGGCGCGCTCCACGAACTGGCGCATGCGGGCGTCGCGCCGCGTGGCATCGACGTGGATCTCGGTGATGGATTCAGGCGCCGTCTTGAGGCGCACCGTCACGGCATGGAAGCCGAACAGCAACTTGTTGGAAGAAGAGCTCATCGCAGCATTGTCGCCGCCACGGTCAGCCCAATCAGCACCGGCTGGTGAACCATGTAGAAGCTCAGCGGCCAGCGGCCCAGCACGGCCAGCGGCGCCAGCCCCCGCGGCAGTGGCCCGGCCATCACCTCGCGCCGGTGCGCCAGCAGCCACTGGCCCAGCGCCAGGCCAATGAGCATCACGCCCAGCCAGGGCAGCACGGGCACGTAGTCCTCGGTGACGGGTTTATGCGTCACCAGCCCCGTCCAGTTCAGCCAGCGGTTGTCGAACAGCGGGCTTTGCACGAAGCGCGGCAACAGCACGGCCGCCACGCCCAGCGGCGCCAGCCAGCGCGGGCCCAGGGGCGAGAGCGCGCGGGCCAGGATCAGCATCACCGCCATGCCGTGCAGCACGCCAAATGAAATCCAGCTCCGCGGGAACATGAACCACGAGCCGGCCGACACCAGCAGCGCGCACGCCGCGATCTGCGCCCAGCGCCGCCAGAAGCGCCGCGCGCCCTGCCCGGCCTCGTGCGCCAGCGCCTGCGAGGCGCCCGCGCACAGCAGGAACAGGCTCACGATGGCGGTGCGCTGCAGCGTCCAGAACGGATCGTTGTAGAAGTTCTGCGGCGGCAGCAGCTTGTAGAAATTCAAGTCGAAGCTGAAGTGGAAGGCTGCCATCCAGAGCATGGCGAGCCCGCGCAGGGCGTCGAGTCGTTCGTAGCGGTGCAGCGGCGGCATGGCGGGCATCGTAGCCCTGCCGATCCTTATCATCGCCCTCCCGCCGTTCACGATTCGTTGCGCATGAAGCCGTCGCACCCTCTTCCGCTTCAACCCCGCCGTGCCGTGCTGCAGGGCCTGCTGTTGGGCGCCTGCGCGCTCGGCCTGGGCCTGCCGCCCGCCGTGGCGCGGGCCCAGAAGGAGCGCCCGCAGGCGTTGCCGCGGCCCATCACGCCGCGCGGGCCGCTGGACGCGGACGAGCGCAACCACATCGACGTGTTCAAGCGCGTCTCCCCCTCGGTGGTGAACATCACGAGCCTGGCGCTGCAGCGCGACATGTTCTCGCTCAACGTCTCGCAGGTGCCCACGGGTACGGGCACGGGGTTCATCTGGGACGACGCGGGGCACGTCGTCACGAACTTCCACGTCATCCAGGAAGCCAGCGGCGCGCGCGTCACGCTCAGCGACCAGTCCACCTACCGCGCCGAGCTGGTGGGCGCCTTCCCCGACCGCGACCTGGCCGTGCTGCGCATAGAGGCGCCCAAGGGCAAGCTGCCGGCCATTCCCGTGGGCAGCAGCCGCGACCTGCTGGTGGGCCAGAAGGTCTACGCCATAGGCAACCCCTTCGGCCTGGACCAGACCATGACCACCGGCATCGTCAGCGCGCTCAACCGCGAGATCGAGTCCGTGACGCGGCGCACCATCCGCGGCGTCATCCAGACCGACGCCGCCATCAACCCCGGCAACTCCGGCGGCCCGCTGCTGGACTCGGCCGGGCGGCTCATAGGCGTCAACACCGCCATCTACAGCCCAAGCGGCGGCAGCTCCGGCATCGGCTTCGCCATTCCGGTGGACGAGGTCAACCGCATCGTCCCGCGGCTCATCCGCGACGGGCGCATAGAGCGGCCCTCGCTGGGCATCGCCGCCGGCACGCGGCAGCTGCAAGAGGCGCTGAAACTGCCCAAGGGCGTGGCGCTGCTGCGCGTCACCCCGGGCTGGCCGGCGCAGCGCGCGGGGCTGCAGCCCTTTGCGCGCGCTGCCGCCGGCGGCATCACGGCGGGGGACGTGATCACGGCCGTCAACGGCGCGCCGGTGGAAGACTTCGACGACCTGCTCAACGAGCTGGAGCGCTTCCAGAGCGGCGACACCGTGACGTTGTCGGTGTGGCGCTCCGGGCGCACGCGGCAGGTGAGCGTGAAGCTGGCGGCCGGCGAGGCCTGACCCGGGAGAATCCCCCAGCGCGTGTTGACGGGGGCCGGCAAGAAGCCCCGGCATCCCTGCCAGCATGGCGGGCATGACGCGCATCCTCATCCTCCAGGGCCACCCCGACGCCAGCGAACGCCACTTCAACCACGCCCTGGCCGACGCCTACGCCCGCGGCGCCGAGGACCACGGCCACGACGTGCGCCACATCGACGTGGCCGAGCTGGACTTCCCCATGCTGCGCAGTCCCACGCAATGGATGGAGGGGCTGCTGCCGCCGGGGCTGGTCGATGCGCAGAACGCCATCGGGTGGGCGCAGCACATCGTCATCTTCTTCCCGCTGTGGCTGGGGGGCATGCCGGCGCTCCTGAAAGGCTTTCTGGAGCAGGTGGCGCGGCCGGGCTTCGCCTTCCACCCCGACGGCAAGAACCCGCTGGCCAACAAGGGGCTGACCGGCCGATCCGCCCGCGTGGTGGTGACCATGGGCATGCCGGCGCTGATCTACCGCTTCTACTTCCGCGCCCACAGCCTGAAGTCGCTGGAGCGCAACATCCTGGGCTTCGTGGGCATCGCGCCCATCCATGAAACGCTGGTTGGGCGCATCGGGGAGCTGAGCGACAAGCAGCGCGGCGAGTGGCTCATCAAGCTGGAGCGCATGGGGCAGCAGGCAGGCTGAACAAGTCACGGCCCGCGCCGCCGTCAATCCCCGGTACGCCGGAGGCCCGGGGCCGCGCCGCTACCATGCGCGCCCTATGAGCGCGCCCCGATCCCGTCAACTTGAGCTTCTCGCCCCCGCCCGCGATGCCGACATCGGCATAGAGGCCGTGAACCATGGGGCCGATGCCGTCTACATCGGCGGCCCGGGCTTTGGCGCCCGCGCCTCCGCCGGCAACCCCGTGCAGGACATCGAGCGCCTCACCCGCCACGCCCACCGCTACGGCGCCAAGATCTTCGTCACCCTCAACACCACCCTGCGCGACGACGAGCTCGAAGGCGCCCGCCGCATGGCCTGGGACGTCTACAACGCCGGGGCCGACGCCCTCATCGTCCAGGACATGGGCCTGCTGGAGCTGGACCTGCCGCCGCTGCAGCTCCACGCCAGCACGCAGTGCGACATCCGCTCGGTGGAGAAGGCGAAGTTCCTGGCCGAGTCCGGCTTCGCGCAGATCGTCCTGGCCCGCGAGCTGACGCTGCCGCAGATACGCGCCGTGGCCGACGCGCTGCCGCGCGAGACCGTCGTGGAGTTCTTCATCCACGGCGCTTTGTGCGTGGCCTACAGCGGCCAGTGCTACGTGAGCCACGCCTTCACCGGCCGCAGCGCCAACCGCGGCGACTGCAGCCAAGCCTGCCGGCTGCCCTACACGGTGACGGACACGCAGGGCCGCATCGTGGCGCACGACAAGCACGTGCTCTCCATGAAGGACAACAACCAGAGCGCCAACCTCGCCGCGCTGGTGGACGCGGGCGTGCGCAGCTTCAAGATCGAGGGCCGCTACAAGGACATGGGCTACGTGAAGAACATCACCGCCCATTACCGCAAGCTGCTGGACGAAGTGCTGGAGCAGCGGCCGGAGCTGGCCCGCGCCTCCAGCGGCCGGACGAGCTTCTTGTTCGAGCCCGACCCCGACCGCAATTTCAACCGCGGCGCCACGGACTATTTCGTCAACGGCCGCAAGGACGACATAGGCGCCTTCGACACGCCCAAGCACGCCGGGCTGCCGCTGGGCTACGTGGTGAAACTCGCCAAGGACAGCGTGGACGTCGTGCTGGACGAAGGCGTGGGCGACCTCAACAACGGCGACTCCATCACGTGGTTCGACCTGCAGCAGGAGCTGCAGGGCGTGCAGGTCAACACCGTGGAGCTGCTGGACGCGGCGGCGCGGCGCTGGCGCGTGTTTCCCAAGGAGCCGGTGGCGCAGCTCAAGGACTTGCGCCGCGACACCGTGCTGCAGCGCAACCGCGACATGGCCTGGGAGCGGCTGCTGAAGAAGAAGTCGTCGGACCGCCGCATCGCCGTGGACATGCACTTCGAGGAGACGGCCGGCGGCTTCGCGCTGTCCCTCACCGACGAGGACGGCCACTACGCCCGCGTGGAGGCCGGCCATGCGCACGAGCGCGCGCAGCATGCCGAGCGCGTGGAGCCGCAGTTGCGCGAGCAGCTCGCCAAGCTGGGCGCGACCGTCTTCGAGCCGCGGGAAGTGACGCTGCGCCTGTCAAAGCCGTGGTTCGTCCCGGCCGGCTTCCTGAACGCGCTGCGCCGCGACGCCGTGGCCGCGCTGGAGGCCGAGCGCGAGGCCTGCCGCGAGCGGCTCCTGCCCGCCGCCCGCGTGGAGCCGCCCGTGCCCTACCCCGAGGACACGCTGTCGTATCTGGCCAACGTCTACAACCGCAAGGCGCACGACTTCTACGTGAAGCACGGCGTGAAGCTGGTGGAGGCGGCCTATGAAAGCCACGAGGCCTTGGGCGAGTCCAGCCTGATGATCACCAAGCACTGCGTGCGCTTCTCCCTGAGCCTGTGCCCCAAGCAGGCCAAGGGCGTGACGGGTGTGCAGGGCACGGTGCGGGCCGAGCCGCTGACCATCGCGCACGGCGACGAGGTGCTGACGCTGCGCTTCGACTGCAAGCCCTGCGAGATGCACGTGGTGGGCCGCATCAAGAAGAACGTGCTGCAGCAGGCCCGCGCGGCCGAGAAGGCCAGCTTGAAGGCCGTGCCCCTGCAGTTCTACAAGACGCGGCCGGGGGCGCAGCCGCGCTGAGCGGGCGGATCGCCCCCAGCAAAGGCGGGCCTCCCACAGGCCGACGGCGGGGCGCTATCCGCCGGCCAGCCGCCTCAATGCGACATCAGCACCGGCGCCGTCATGGCGCCGAACACCGAGCGGCTGGCGCCGCCCAACAGCCGCTCGCGGGTGCGGCTGCGGCCGTAGCAGCCCATCACGATCAGGTCCGCGCCCAGGTCCGCGGCGCGCGACAGCAGCAGCTCGCCCACCTGGCCCTCGTCGCCGCCTTCGGAGTGGAACTGCGCCTCCACGCCGTGGTGCTGCAGCAGCGGGCGCAGCTCCGTCGGGTCGCCGCCCCAGGACAGCACGTGCACCTGCGCCCCGGGCTGCAGCAGCGCCAGCGACGCGGACACGGCCCGCGCCGACTCGCGCGACGCCTTCCACGCCACCACCACGCGCCGGCCCACGTCCTGGAAGCGCCCCGCGAAAGGCACCACCAGCGCCGGGCGGCCGCTGTCTATGACCACCTGCTCCGGGAAATCCTTGGCCACGCCGGCGTCGTCCGCGGCGTCCGGGTCCTGCTGGCCGACGATCACCAGGTCGTGCAGCAGCGCCTGCCTGGAAAACGCTTCTGCCCCGGGCGCCGTGGCGTGCAGCTCGGACCAGTTCAAGCGCGGCGGGCCGGAGGCGGCGGCCTCCTCGAACCAGGCGCGCGCCTGGGCGCGGCGGCGCTCGTCGCGCTGCACGTCTTCCATGGTCAGCCCGCCGCCGCCCAAGGGCAGCGGCATGAGGGACGAGGCGCTGGGCGCAGCGGCATAGAGCGCCAGCAGCCCGGCGTCCAGGCGCTGCGCGAGGCGGCAGGCCAGGGCCAGGCGGTCGCGGCTTTGCGGCGCGGCGTCCAGGTGCAGCAGGATGGAGGCGATGGATTTCATGGCATGGGCTCCCGAGGGGTGAAGTGGCCGCGGCGCCTGCACTGCGCGCCGCAGCGCGCAAGCCTGCGGGCAAGGGGAGCCAAGGGACAGGCTTGAAAGCCCGTATTGCGCTGGCCGGCGCCAGCCGTTCGTTTCGGGAAATGCGGGGTCAGGCGTCCTGCCCGGCTCGCACCTGGTTGCGCCCCCCGTGCTTGGCCTCGTACAGCGCCTTGTCGGCGGCGGCCAGCAGCGGGGTCTGCACGTCGCCATGCCGCGGATAGGCGGCCACGCCCAGGGACAGCGTCACCCGGCGCGGCAGCGGCGAATCGCCCTCGTCGTACAGCGCCTCGACGCAGCGGCGCAGCCGCTCGGCGCACTGCATCGCCTCCTCCAGGTGGGTCTGCGGCAGCAGCACCACGAACTCCTCGCCGCCCCAGCGGCACACCGTGTCCACGCCGCGCACCTGCGAAGCCAGCGTGTGGGCCACCAGGCGCAGCACCGCGTCGCCCGCCTCGTGGCCGAAGTTGTCGTTGATGTGCTTGAAGTGGTCGATGTCGCCCAGCAGCACGCAAAAGTCGTCGCCGTGCCGCCGGGCGCGCAGCGCTTCGGCAGCCAGCAGCGCCTGCAGCTTGCGCCGGTTGACCAGGCCGGTGAGCGCGTCGTGCTCGGCCAGGGCGAGCAGCTCGTCGTTGGCGCGCTCCAGGTCGCCGGCAATGGCGCGGACGAAGTGCTGGAAGCGCGAGAGGATGCGCGAGTGGCTGCTCTCGCACAGGGCCGCGGCCGGCGCGCCCGCCATGGGCGCCTGCGGCACACCGCTCTGGCCCGCGCCTTCGCGCAGCGCCACCACCAGCAGCGTGGACGTCATCATGGGACTGCTGCTGCCCAGGTCGCAGAACTCGCCGTAAGTAAAAAAGCCGGCCGTGGGCGCCATGGCCTCGTAGGGGCGCAGCTCCAGCTCCACGTCCTTCTGCATCACGAAGTAGCGGCAGATGCACGAGTAGAAAAGGATGGCCTGGGGCGCGAAGGCCCGCACCTCGGCCTGCGTGCCGCGGGCGCGCGCCAGGATGCCGTCCACGTTGGCGTAGCCGAAGCGCAGCTCCTCGCCCTCGCGCACGTCGCCTATGAACTCGATGGCGCCGTCCGGCAGCGCCTTGTGCGGCACGCGCGCCAGCAGCTCGCCCTCGCGCTCGACCAGGAAGGGGAACTCCATGGCGTTGTGGAACAGCCTGTCGTTGCCCTCTATGCCCAGGTAGTGGCGGTAGACCTCCATGGCGGGCTGGTCGTCGATGGTGTGCATGACGCAGCCGGCCGCGCGCGTGGCGCGCATGCGCTTGCCCATGGGTTCCCAGCCCAGGTAGGTCTGGCGCATCACTTCCAGCGCGTGGCCGTACAGGCCCACGGCAATGCAGCCCGCCTCCAGCGTACGCGTGCCGCACAGCACGACGGTGCGGCCCTGCTCCAGGCCGTCGCCGGCGCCCGCGCCAAACAGCGGCAGGCCCGGCAGGCGGCCGTGCAGCGCCCGCAGCAGCGCACCGGCCTCCACGGTGCCGGAGGTGGACAGCAGCAGCACGCCCTTGAGCGGCGCGTCGCCCGCGCGGGCGATGCCCTCGGCGATGCGCCCGGCCAGCGCCGCCTCGCTGCCCGGCGTGGCGGCGTAGGCCTCGGCGCGCAGCTCAGCCGCATCGAACAGCAGCAGCGACAGCACGTTGCTGGCCGAGCGCGCGCGGCCCCCGCAGATCTCGCCGCAGGTGCTGGCGCCCACCACGACCACGCGCCCCTCCAGCGCGGCCACGCGCGCGGCCGCGGCCTGCGCCAGGGAGCCGCCGCTGCTGGAAACGAACACCTGCGCCAGCACGCTGCGCGAGCGCGCGACCTTGCCGCGCAGCGCGGGGGAGGACAGCAGCTCGTTCAAATCGTCCAGCGTGTCGAAGAAGCTTGCGATCTGCTCCATGGGCGAAGTCTTGTCTCCTGGGTCCTGGTGTCGTACCGGCATAGGCCGTACCAGGCTTGGCTGCAGCTTCGACACGCCGGGCGGCCACTGCAGTGGTGCTTACACGCAAGGGGCGCCACGAAAAAAGTTCAGGCGTGACTTCATGCACGCCGGCCGCAGCATGCCGGGGCTTTGTTACCCGGGCGGCATGGGGGTTGCCATTCAGGCTGCATCCCCACCCAGCAAGGAAACAGACATGGCAAGCATTTACAGATCCACCCTGCTGTCGTTGAGCCTGGCCGCCGCTTGCGGCGTCGCCTTGGCCCAGAACACCACGCCCACCACGCCGGACACCAGCGTCGGCGTGTCGCCCTCCACCGCCAAGGAGGCCATGGACAAGGCCGTGCCGCGCTCGGACACGGCGACCGTCACGCGCACGGGCGAATCCGCCGCCGACAAGGCTGGCCGCGCCGCTAACGCCACGGCCGATGCGGTGACGCCGGGCACGAACCGCGATACCAGCAGCGCTGCGACCGGCTCCAGCACCGGGAGCACCACGGGAGCGGGCACGGGCATGAACGGCAGCAGCACGGCGCCCGCGCGTGCGGCGCGGGCCGACCGGGGCTGAAGGGGCTCAAGCCTTCGGGGCGCCGTATCGGCGGCGCCCTGCCTGGCGCCCTCGCGGCGGGCGCCTGTGCACTTTCGTGCCCACCAGCACGCCATCCCATCGGCGCCATCGTTCAGATTTCTGAACGATGCGGCGTCTGCAAAACGCCAGCTCAGTAATGCGGCGGCAGTTCGTCGCGCAGGCTGCGCGGCGCCGCCCCTGCGGAGGGCAACTGCTCCTGCAGCGCGCGCAGCTGCTGCATGAGGTGAAGGATCTGCATCTGCTGGCGCGCCACGGTGGCGTTGAGCTCGTCGAGCAGGTCTTCAGCGAAGCTGGCCTTGATTTCCAGCGCCTCCAGGCGGCGTTCGGTGTCGTCTTGGTCCATGGACAAATAAATCATTCGGCCGGCGGCCAGGGTTGCACCTTGTCGGCCTCGGCCGCGTCGTTGCGCGCCACCACGGCGCGCGCGGGCTCGGTGGCGCTCAGGTTGAAGGCCTGGTGCGGCACGCCGGGCGGGACGTAGAGAAACTCGCCCGCCTCGCTCACCACCGAGTGCTCCAACTGCTCACCCCAGCGCGTCTCCACCCGGCCTTGCAGCACGTAGATGCCGGTCTCGTAGCCGACGTGCACGTGCGGCTGCGAGGAGGCACCGGGCGGGATGACCACCAGGTGCATCGCCAGCCCCGTGGCACCCACGGTCTGGCCGGACAGGCCGGTGAAGTACGGCAGTCGCTGCGTGGTCATGACCTCGCGGTCGGGACGCACGGCCTGCACGGCGGGTTGAACGGTGTCGGACATGGCGGCGCTCCAGCGGGACGCGGAAGCCGGCATTGTGGGCGCCCAGGGAAACGCCACCGCAGGAGGCCCGCTGGCGGACCGAATGGCGCACAGGCGTGCCCCCGTCGAAAGGGCCGGCATGCCTGCGGTTCGGCCCGCCAGCGGGCCTCCTACGAGCACATGGCAGCCGGCCTTTGTAGCCGGCCGATCAGGCGGTCAGCCCACCCACTTGCGCGCGTTGCGGAACATGCGCATCCAGGGGCTGGCGCCCTCCACGCCTGCGCCACTCCAGCTCATCTGCGCGTTGCGGAAGACGCGCTCGGGGTGCGGCATCATGGCCGTGAAGCGGCCGTCGGCCGTGGTCACCGCCGTCAGGCCGCCGGGGCTACCGTTGGGGTTGAGCGGGTACTGCTCGGTCGGCTGGCCGTGGTGGTCCACGAAGCGCATGGCGCGCACCACCGCGCCCTCGTCGCCGCGCTGCGAGAAGTCCGCGAAGCCCTCGCCGTGCGACACGGCAATGGGCGCGCGGCTGCCGGCCATGCCCTGCAGGAACACGGACGGGCTGTCCAGCACTTCCACCAGGCTCAGCCGCGCCTCGAACTGCTCGCTCTTGTTGCGCGTGAACTTGGGCCAGGCCTGCGCGCCCGGGATGATGGGCGCCAGGGCGGCCATCATCTGGCAGCCGTTGCACACGCCCAGCGCGAAGGTTTCGTTGCGGCCAAAGAAGGCGGCGAACTGCTCGGCCAGCTCCGGGTGGAACATGATCGTGCGAGCCCACCCTTCGCCAGCGCCCAAGGTGTCGCCGTAGCTGAAGCCGCCGCAGGCAATGAAGCCCTGGTACTGGTCCAGCGTGGTGCGGCCGGCCAGCAGGTCGCTCATGTGCACGTCGTAGCTCTCGAAGCCGGCGTGCGCCACGGCGTAGCTCATCTCCACCTGCGAGTTCACGCCCTGCTCGCGCAGGATGGCGACCTTGGGCTTCGCGCCCAGGTTCAGGAACGGGGCGGCGATGTCCTCGGCCGGGTCGAACGTGAGGCTCAGGTGCAGGCCGGGGTCGTCCTGCGCGCCGGCGGCGGCGTGCTCGGCGTCGGCACAGGCCGGGTTGTCGCGCTGCTGGGCGATGCGCCAGCTCACGTCGTCCCAGGCCTGGTGCAGCTCGCGCAGCGGGGCGGTGAACACGGTCTTCGTGTCGCGCCACACCTCCATCACGCCGCGGTCGTTGGGCGTGCCCACCACGTGGCTGTGGCGGCTCAGGCCGAACTCGCGCAGCACGGCGATCACGGCGTCGCGGTCGGCGCGCTTGACCTGCAGCAGCACGCCGGGCTCCTCGTTGAAGAGGGCCTTGAGCGTGAGCTCGTTGCGGCGGGCGCTGACGTGCGTGGCCCAGTTCTTGGCGTCGCCGTGGTCGGCGCGGCTGTCGGTGATGCCGTCGCCTTCGGTGACCAGCAGGTCCACGTTCAGGCTCACGCCGCGGTGGCCGGCAAAGGCCATTTCGCAGGCCGCCGCCCACAGGCCGCCGTCGCTGCGGTCGTGGTAGGCCAGCAGCTTGCCTTCGGCGCGCAGCTTGTTGACGGCGGACACCAGGGCCTTGAGCTGTTCAGGCTGGTCCAGGTCCGGCACGGCGTCGCCGAACTGGTTGAGCGTCTGCGCCAGGATGGAGCCGCCCATGCGGTTCCTGCCCTCGGACAGGTCCACCAGCAGCAGCGTGGTTTCCCCTTCCTGGAGCTGCGGCGTGAGCGTGCCGCGCACGTCGTCCAGCGTGGCGAAGGCCGAGACGATCAGGGAGACGGGGGCCACCACCTGCTTGGTCTCGCCGCCGGCATCGCTCCAGCGGGTGCGCATGGACAGGCTGTCCTTGCCCACGGGCACGCCGATGCCCAGCGCCGGGCAGATGTCCATGCCCACGGCTTTCACCGTGTCGTAGAGCGCGGCGTCCTCGCCGGGCTCGCCGCAGGCGGCCATCCAGTTGCAGCTCAGCTTCACCCGTGACAGCTCGATGGGCGCCGCGAGCAGGTTGAGCACCGCTTCGGCCACGGCCATGCGGCCGGACGCCGGCGCGTCGACCGAAGCCAGCGGCGTGCGCTCGCCCATGCTCATGGCCTCGCCGCGCAGGCCGGCGTAGTCGGCCAGGGTCACGGCGCAGTCGGCCACGGGCACCTGCCAGGGGCCGACCATCTGGTCGCGGTGCGACAGGCCGCCCACGGTGCGGTCGCCGATGGTGATGAGGAAGCGCTTGGAGGCCACCGTCGGGTGGCGCAGCACGTCGAAGGCAGCCTGGTCCAGCGTGGCGTCCGAGAGGTCCAGCGGCGCGGCCTGGCGCGGCACGCGCTTGACGTCGCGCTGCATCTTGGGCGGCTTGCCCAGCAGCACGTCCATGGGCATGGCGATGGCGCGCTCGCCCGCGGGGCCGTCCTCCAGGATCAGCTCGCGGTCGTCGGTGGCCACCCCCACGACGGCGAACGGGCAGCGCTCGCGCTCGCACATCTGCTCGAAGGTGGAGAGCAGCGCCGGGTTCAGGGCCAGGACGTAGCGCTCCTGGCTTTCGTTGCACCAGATTTCCTTGGGCGCCAGGCCGGACTCCTCCAGCGGCACCTTGCGCAGGTCGAAGGTCGCGCCCTTGCCGGCGCCGTCCACCAGCTCGGGGAAGGCGTTGGAGATGCCGCCCGCGCCCACGTCGTGGATGGCCAGGATGGGGTTGCCTTCGCCCAATGACCAGCAATGGTTGATGACTTCCTGGGCGCGGCGCTCGATTTCCGGGTTGCCGCGCTGCACGGAATCGAAGTCCAGCGACGCGGTGTTGGTGCCCGCGGCCATGGAGCTGGCGGCGCCGCCGCCCATGCCGATGCGCATGCCCGGGCCGCCCAGCTGCACCAGCAGCGTGCCGGCGCCGAACGGCAGCTTGTGCGTCTGGCCGTCGCTGATGGTGCCCAGGCCGCCGGCGATCATGATGGGCTTGTGGTAGCCGCGGCGCACGCCGTCCACGGTCTGCTCGTAGACGCGGAAGTAGCCGGCCAGGTTGGGGCGGCCGAACTCGTTGTTGAACGCGGCGCCGCCCAGCGGCCCCTCGGTCATGATCTGCAGCGGGCTGGCGATGTGCTCGGGCTTGCCCACCGGGTTCTGCTCCCAGGGCTCGTTGGTGCCGGGCAGGTTCAGGTTGGAAACGCTGAAGCCGGCCAGGCCCGCCTTGGGGCGGGAGCCGCGGCCGGTGGCGCCTTCGTCACGGATCTCGCCGCCCGCGCCCGTGGAGGCGCCGGGGAAGGGAGAGATGGCCGTGGGGTGGTTGTGCGTTTCCACCTTCATCAGCACGTGGGCCGTTTCCTGGCGGGCCTCGTAGCGCGGGGCGTCGGTGAAGCCCGCGGGCAGCCAGCGCTCCACCGGGCCGCCTTCCATCACGGCGGCGTTGTCGCTGTAGGCGACGATGCTGTGCTGCGGGTTGAGCTTCTCGGTGTTGCGGATCATCCCGAACATCGACAGCGGCTGCGGCTCGCCGTCGATGATGAATTCCGCGTTGAAGATCTTGTGGCGGCAGTGCTCGGAGTTGGCCTGCGCGAACATCATCAGCTCGACGTCGCTGGGGTTGCGCTGCAAGCCGGTGAAGGCCTTGACCAGGTAGTCGATCTCGTCCTCGGACAGCGCCAGGCCGAACTCGCCGTTGGCCTGCTCCAGCGCGGCGCGGCCGCGGCCCAGCACGTCCACGTGCGCCAGCGGCTCGGCGGCGCGCTCGTCGAAGAGGTGCGCGGCGGCCTCGCGCTCGAAGGCCACGCTCTCGGTCATGCGGTCGTGCAGCAGCAGCGCGGCTTCCTGCAGCTCGCGCGCCTCCAGCGGCTTCACGCCGCCCAGCAGGCCGCTCTTGAGCGTGAGGCGGTACTCGGTGACGCGCTCCACGCGGTGCAGCGAGAGGCCGCAGTTGTGCGCGATGTCGGTGGCCTTGGAGGCCCAGGGCGACACCGTGCCCAGGCGCGGCATGACCACCACCAGGGCGCCGGCGGCCTCGCCCGCGTAGGCGCTGCCGTAGTCCAGCAGCGCGGCCAGCTTGGCGTGGGCGTCGCCGGACAGCGGCGCGTCCGACCAGGCCCAGTGCACGAAGCGTGCGCTCACGCCGGTGATGCGGGGGCTGACGGCTTGCAGCCGCTGCAGCAGCGCTTGGGCGCGGAAGGACGACAGGGCATTGCCGCCCTCGAAGGAAAACAGGTGTTTGCTGGTCACGCTGGGGAGCTCGCGTCGTTAGGGGGCCCAAGGCCGCCAGGGCTGCACCTGAGCGCAACAGGGCGTCAGGTACGTGCAAACCCGTGATTTTAGAGGGGGGTGAGATAATCCCCCGCCATGACGATCTCCATCAAGAGCGCGGCCGACATCGAAGGCATGCGCATCGCAGGCCGTTTGGCGTCCGAAGTGCTGGACATGCTCACGCCGCACGTGCGCCCGGGCATCACCACCGGCGAGCTCGACAAGCTGGCCCACGACCACATCGTGCACGAGCAGCAGGCCATCCCCGCGCCGCTGAACTACCAGCCCAGCGGCTACCCGCCCTACCCCAAGTCGGTCTGCACCTCCATCAACGAGCAGGTCTGCCACGGCGTGCCCGGCGAGCGGGTGCTCAAGACCGGCGACATCGTGAACATCGACGTCACCGTCATCAAGGACGGCTGGCACGGCGACACCAGCCGCATGTTCATCGTGGGCGACGGCACCATCGCCGCGCGGCGGCTGTGCACCATCACCTACGAGGCGATGTGGAAGGGCATTGAAAAAGTCCGTCCCGGCGCGCGCTTGGGCGACATCGGCCACGTGATCCAGGTCTTCGCCGAGGGCCAGGGCTTCAGCGTGGTGCGCGAGTTCTGCGGCCACGGCATCGGCAAGAAGTTCCACGAGGAGCCCCAGGTGCTGCACTACGGGCGCCCGGGCACGCTGGAGGAGCTGGTGCCCGGCATGGTGTTCACCATCGAGCCCATGATCAACGCCGGCCGCCGCGAGATCAAAGAGGACCGCAAGGGCGGCCGCTACGACGGCTGGACCATCGTCACCAAGGACCGCTCGCTCTCCGCCCAATGGGAGCACACGGTGCTCGTGACCGAGACGGGATACGAAATTCTCACGCTTTCCGCGGGTTCGCCGCCGCCGCCGGCCTTCGTGAAGCAGCCCGCGGCCGCGGCCTGAGTCATCCTGCAGCCCCTCCAGCTTCCGCCGCAGTCCCGCCGATGTCCGCGACCTTGAGCCCGCCGCCCAACTCCACGGCGGCGCTGCGCCAGCAATTCCGCAGCGGCAAGGCCGCGCTGATCGACGAGTTCCGCAGCGCCCGCCCAAGCGTGCCCGCCGCCACGCGGCTGCTCAGCGGGCTGGCGCGCCACGTGGACGCCACGCTTTGCGAGCTGTGGAAGCAGTGCGGGCTGCCGGACGAGGCGGCGCTGGTGGCCGTGGGCGGCTACGGCCGCGGCGAGCTGTTCCCGTACTCCGACGTGGACGTGCTGCTGCTGCTGCCCAACGGCTGCGCGCTGTGCGACGCGCCGGCCAGCGGCGCCCCGGGCTGCGCCCCGCTGCAGGAATGGCGCGAGGCGGTGGAGCGCTTCATCACCGCGTGTTGGGACATCGGCCTGGAAATCGGCTCCTCCGTGCGCACGCTGGACGAGTGCGTGGCCGAGGCCCAGCGCGACGTCACCATCCAGACCTCGCTGCTGGAGTCGCGCCTGATCTGCGGCCCAAGGAAGCTGTTCGACCAGTTCCGCAAGGACGCCGACGCCGCGGTGGACGCCAAGGCCTTCCTGCGCGCCAAGACGCTGGAGATGCGCCAGCGCCACGTCAAGTACGAGGACACGCCCTACGCCCTGGAGCCCAACTGCAAGGAAAGCCCGGGGGGCCTGCGCGACCTGCAGGTGCTGCGCTGGGTGGCGCTGGGCGCCGGGCTGGGCCGCACTTGGCGCGCCATGGCCGCCAACGGGCTGCTCACGCCCTTCGAGGCGCAGCAACTGCAGCGCAACGAGGGCACGCTGAAACTCATACGCGCGCGGCTGCACATGGTGGCCGGCCGCCGCGAGGACCGCCTGGTGTTCGACCTGCAGACCGCCGTGGCCGAGAGCTTCGGCCACCGCGGCACGCGCATGCAGCGCCCCTCCGAGCAGCTCATGCGCCGCTACTACTGGGCTGCCAAGGCCGTGGTGCAGCTCAACCAGATCGTGCTGCTCAACATGGAGGAGCAGATCCAGGGCTCGCGCGACGCGCCCATGCGGCCCATCGACGAGCGCTTCCTCTCGCGCGCGGGCATGCTGGAAGTCGCCAGCGACGACCTCTACGAGCGCGACCCGCACGCCATCCTGGAAACCTTCGCCATCTTCCAGCGCGAAGTGGGCATCAAGGGCCTGTCGGCACGCACCTGGCGCGCGCTCTACAACGCCCGCACGCTGATGAACGGCAGCTTCCGCCGCGATCTGGTCAACCGCGCCACCTTCATGCGCATCCTGCAGGCGCCCGAAGGCCAGACGCGCACCTTCCGGCTCATGAACCAGAGCTCGGTGCTGGGCCGCTACCTGTGGGTGTTCCGCCGCATCGTGGGCCAGATGCAGCACGACCTGTTCCACGTCTACACCGTGGACCAGCACATCCTCATGGTGCTGCGCAACGTGCGCCGCTTCTTCATGCCGGAGCACGCGCACGAGTACCCCTTCTGCTCGCAACTGGCGCTGCAGTTCGAGCGGCCCTGGGTGCTCTACATCGCCGCCCTCTTCCACGACGTGGCCAAGGGCCGCGGCGGCGACCACTCCACCTTGGGCGCCACCGAGGTGCGCCGCTTCTGCCGCGAGCACGGCCTGGACAAGGAGGACGCGCGGCTGTGCGAATTCCTCGTCGCCGAGCACTTGGGCATGAGCCGCGTGGCGCAGAAAGAAGACCTCTCCGACCCCGACGTCATCCACGCCTTCGCCGCCAAGGTGCGCGACGAGCGCAGCCTCACGGCGCTGTACCTGCTCACCGTGGCCGACATCCGCGGCACGGGCCCCAAGGTCTGGAACGCCTGGAAGGGCAAGCTGCTGGAGGACTTGTATCGCCTCACGCTGCGCGCCCTGGGCGGCGCCAAGCCCTGCCAGGAGGCCGAGATCGAGGCCCGCAAGGCCGAGGCCCGCTCGCTGCTGGCACTGGCCTCGCAACTGCCCGGCACCGAGGGCCCGCTGTGGAAGACGCTGGAGGTCAGCTACTTCGCCCGCCACGACGCCGCCGAGATCGCCTGGCACGCACGCGCCCTCTGGCGCCACGTCGCCAGCCCCGAGCCCGTGGTCCGTGCCCGCCCCTCGCCCGTAGGCGAAGGCCTGCAGGTGCTGGTCTATGCGCCGGACAAGCCGGACCTCTTCGCCCGGCTGTGCGGCTACTTCGACAGCGCGGGCTTCAACATCCAGGACGCCAAGGTCCACACCACGCGCAGCGGCTACGCGCTGGACACCTTCCAGGTCGTCCACCCGCGCCTGGACGAGCCCGGCTCGGCCAGCTACCGCGACCTGACCTCGCTGGTGGAAACGCAGCTCACCGCCGCGCTGCGCGCCAGCGGCCCGCTGCCCGACCCCAGCCGTGGCCGGGTGTCGCGCCGGGTGAAATCCTTCCCGGTGGTGCCGCGCGTGTCGCTGCGCCCGGACGAGCGCGCGCAGCGCTGGCTGCTGAGCGTGAGCACCAGCGACCGCTCCGGGCTGCTCTACGCCATCGCGCGCGTGCTGGCGGCCCACCACATCAACCTGCAGCTCGCCAAGATCAGCACCCTGGGCGAGCGCGTGGAAGACACCTTCCTCGTGGACGGCCACGAGCTGCAGCACGCGCGCAAGCAGCTGCAGATCGAAAGCGAGCTGCTCGACGCCGCGGCGCCGCTGCCCACCTGAGTTTTGCCATGTCACTGACCATCGTGGAGGTCCGCGAGGCCGCCGAGCGCTTGGGCGAGTACGACAGCGTCATAGACGCGCGCTCGCCCGGCGAATTCGCCGAGGACTTCTTGCCCCGCGCCGAGAACTGGCCCGTGCTGGACGACGGCGAGCGCCGCCTCGTCGGCACGCTCTACAAGCAGGTTTCCGCCCTGCACGCCCGCAAGGTGGGCGCGGCGCTGGTGGCGCGCAACGTGGCGCAGCACATCGAGCGCCACGTGGCCGACAAGCCGCGCGAGTGGCGCCCGCTGGTGTATTGCTGGCGCGGCGGGCAACGCTCGGGGAGCTTGGCCTGGTTCCTGTCGCAGATCGGCTTTCGCACCCAGCAACTGGCCGGCGGCTACAAGGCCTTCCGCAACCTCGTGCGGGAAGACCTGGACGTGCTGCCCGCGCGATTGGAGTTCCACGTGCTGGCCGGGCGCACCGGCAGCGGCAAGACGCGGCTGCTGCAGTCGCTGCGCGAGCAAGGCGCGCAGGTGCTGGACCTCGAAGCCCTGGCCTGCCACCGCGGCTCCGTGCTCGGCGGGCTGCCCAACCAGCCGCAGCCGCCGCAAAAGCGCTTCGACACCCTGCTATGGCAGGCGCTGCGGGCGCTGGACCCGGCGCGGCCCGTGTTCGTGGAAAGCGAAAGCCAGAAGGTGGGCAACGTGCGCGTGCCCGACGCGCTCATGCTGCGGCTGCGCGAGCACGGCCGCTGCACCGTGGTCGAGATGGACGAGGCCGCCCGCGTGGAGTTGCTGCTGCAGGAGTACGGTTTCTTCGCTGCCGACCCCGAGCGTTTTTGCCGCCTCATAGACGGCCTCGTCGAGTTGCGTGGCCGCGACACCGTGCAGCACTGGCAGCGCCAGGCGCGCGCGGGCGATTGGGCCGGGGTTTTCGCAGAGATGATGCGCGAGCACTACGACCCGCTGTACTTGCGCTCCATGGACCGGCATTTCCGCCATTTGGCGCAGGCGCCGCGGCTGGCCTTGCGTGACGGAGGCGACGAGAGTTTGGAAGCCGCCGCGCGGGAGTTGCTTTCGCAGGCTTGAGGCGGCTTAAAGTGGGGTGTGCCCACTTCGGCGACAGTCGCCTCTCCACGTATGCGAACCTTCGAACCCGCCGTAGAACAGTCGCGACGCTTTGGCGTGCGGCCCATTCCCTTGCTGCGCCCGCTGGGCTGGCTGGCCCGCGGCTGGCAGGACTTGCGGCGAGCGCCCGGGCCCGGGCTGGCGCATGGCGTGGCCATGGCACTGTTCGGCGCGTTGCTGGCCGTGCTCGCGAAAGAGCATGTCTGGCTGCTGGCCGGTGCGTTCTCGGGCTTCCTGCTCGTGGCGCCGCTGCTGGCCACGGGGCTGTACGCCGTGAGCCGCGCGCTCTACCGCAAGCAGCCGGCCACGCTGGCCACCGCGCTGCGCGCGTGGAAGCCGGACGACGGGCGGCTCATCGTCTTCGGCCTGCTGCTGGCCTTCGCCGGCACGGGCTGGGTCATGACGTCCGCGTCCTTCCTGCTGACCTTCTCCCCCGCGCCGCTGCGCACGCCGCTGGATTTCATCGTGCACGTGGTGCTGGGCGAAAGCCGGCTGTTCGAGGCCTGGCTGATGCTCGGCGGCGTGATGGCCGCCCCCGTGTTCGCCTCCACCGTGGTGGCCATGCCCATGCTGCTGGACCGGCGCGTGGGCGTGATGGTGGCCGTGTTCACGAGCTGGCGCGTGGTCATGCAGCACCCGCTGCCGCTGGCGTTGTGGGCCGCGCTGATCATGGGCCTCACACTGCTGGGCATGGCGACCTTCATGCTCGGCCTCATCGTGGTCATGCCCTGGCTGGCTCATTCAAGCTGGCACGCCTACCGCGACCTGGTGGACACCTCCGTATGGGACGAAATGCCTTGAGAAATTGATCCAAGCCATTCATCCCAGACCTTATGCTTTTCGCCGGGCCGATTTTCATGGCCCGGCCGGGTGGTTTGTTGGGAGCCGCCCGCGCAGCGAATCATTAAAAACTCAAGATGTTTGAATTCAACGAGGAAAATATCGCCCAGCTGGGCCTGACCGTCGGCGTCACGGCCTTCATGCTGTACATGGTGTTCATCATCATTCAATTGGCGAGGGAATCCAAGGCGGGCAAATTCGGCACCTTCGTGCTGTTTCTGGCTCTGGGCTTTGGCCTGCTGGGCTTCGCGGCAAAAGGTCTGATCAAATATTTCTTGGCAGGCATCGTGGAATAACAAGAATCCTGCCCGCCACGGCCCAAGTATTTCAGTATCCCCGGGACAAATAAAAAGGCCGCGCAAAGCGCGGCCTTTTGTCGTGCCCAACGCGGCCCCATGAAGTGCCGCGGGTTGGGTCCTGGTCAGCCCATGTGCAGGCCGCCGTTGCAGCTGAACTCGGCGCCGGTGGTGAAGCCGGATTCCTCGCCCGCCAGCCAGGCCACGATGGAGGCGATTTCCTCCGGGGTGCCCAGGCGCTTGATGGGAATGGTGGAGACGATCTTGTCCAGCACGTCCTGGCGGATGGCCTTGACCATGTCGGTGGCGATGTAGCCGGGGCTCACGGTGTTGACCGTCACGCCCTTGGCAGCCACTTCCTGCGCCAGGGCCATGGAGAAGCCGTGCATGCCGGCCTTGGCGGCGGAGTAGTTGGTCTGGCCGAACTGGCCCTTCTCGCCGTTGACCGAGGAGATGTTGATGACGCGGCCCCAGCCCTTGTCCAGCATGCCGTCGATCACCTGCTTGGTGACGTTGAACATGCTGTCCAGGTTGGTGGACATCACGGCCTGCCAATCGGCCTTGCTCATCTTGCGGAACTGGCCGTCACGCGTGATGCCGGCGTTGTTCACCAGCACGTCCACGGTGCCGTGCTCGGCCTTGACCTTCTCGAAGGCGGCGACGGTGGAGTCCCAGTCGGCCACGTTGCCCACCGAGGCGTAGAACGTGTAGCCCAGGGCCTTCTGCTCGTCCAGCCACTTCTGGAAGTCGCGGCTCGGACCGCAGCCGGCGATGACCTTGAAGCCGTCCTTGTGCAGGCGCTGGCACATCGAAGTACCGATGCCGCCCATGCCGCCCGTCACGTAAGCGAGTTTTTGAGTCATCTCGTCTCTCCTTCATTGGGCCGTCCTGCGGCCCTTGGTGGTGTTCCAGGGAATTTTTCAGCGGCGCCGCGCCCGCGCGTGGGCGCGGCGGCCGCCCGGGCAGCTCCGGCGGCTGCCCTTGGTCGGTCAGCCGATCAGCGCTCGACGGCCAGCGACACGCCCATGCCGCCACCGATGCACAGCGCGGCCACGCCCTTCTTGGCGTCGCGGCGCTGCATTTCGTGCAGCAGCGTCACCAGCACGCGGCAACCGGAAGCGCCGATGGGGTGGCCGATGGCGATGGCGCCACCGTTGACGTTGACCTTGGCCGGGTCCACGCCCAGTTCCTTGTTCACCGCGCAGGCTTGGGCGGCGAAGGCTTCGTTCAGCTCGAACAGGTCCACGTCGCCGACTTGCCAGCCGGCGCGCTCCAGCGCCTTGCGCGTGGCCGGCACCGGGCCCATGCCCATGGTGGCGGGGTCCAGGCCGCTGGTGCCGAAGCTGGCGATGCGCGCCAGCGGCTTCAGGCCCAGTTGCTCGGCCTTGGCGGCCGACATGACCATCACGGCGGCGGCGCCGTCGTTGATGCCGGAGGCGTTGCCCGCGGTCACCGAACCCGCTTTGTCGAAGGCCGGGCGCAGGCCGGCCAGCGCTTCGGCGTTGGTCTTCTTGTTGATGAACTCGTCGGCGTCGAACATCACCGGATCGCCCTTGCGCTGCGGAATGGCAACGGGAACGATCTCGTCCTTGAACTTGCCGGCTTCCTGGGCGGCGGTGGCCTTTTGCTGGCTGGCCAGGGCCAGGGCATCCTGCTGCTCACGGGTGATGTCGTGCGCCTTGGCGACGTTCTCGGCCGTGATGCCCATGTGGTACTTGTTGTACACGTCCCACAGGCCGTCGTTGATCATGGTGTCGACCATCTTCCAGTCGCCCATGCGCTGGCCGTCGCGGCTGCCTTGCAGCACGTGCGGGCTGGCGGACATGTTTTCCTGGCCGCCGGCGATCACGATCTCGCTGTCGCCCCAGGCGATGGCTTGCGCCGCCAGCATCACGGCCTTCAGGCCGGAGCCGCACACGGCGTTGATGGTCAGCGCCGGCGTTTCCTTAGCGATGCCTGCCTTCATCATGGCTTGGCGAGCGGGGTTCTGGCCCGCGCCGGCGGCCAGCACCTGGCCCATGATGACTTCACCGATCTGGTCGGCGCCCACGCCGGTCTTCTCCAGCAGGGCCTTGATCACGGCAGCGCCCAGCTCAGGCGCCGGGATCTTGGCCAGCGTGCCGCCGAACTTGCCCACGGCGGTGCGGGCTGCGGCGACGATGACGATGTCGGTCATGTGTATCTCCTCGTTGTCAAGGTCGGGTAATGACGAAAGCTGTGAGCCCGCGGCTCAAGCCTTCTGCTTCACGTAGCGCCCAGGGGCGGGCTCGATGGGCTTGTAGGTCTTGTTGCCAAGCGTCTTGGGCGCAGCGATTTCCTTGCCCGCGTGCTGCTTGAGCCAGTCGCTCCAGTCCGTCCACCAGCTGCCCGGATGCTCGGTGGAGGTTTCCAGCCACTGGTTGGCGTCGGCAACCAGCTGCTCGTTGGTCCAGAAGCTGCGCTTCTTCTTCTGCGGCGGATTGATCACGCCGGCAATGTGGCCCGAGGCGCCCAGCACGTAGCGCTTGGGTCCGGAGAGGAGTTGCGTGCTGGTGTAGGCCGATTCCCAGGGCACGATGTGGTCCTCGCGCGAGCCGTACAGGTACACCGGCGCCTCGATGCGCGAGAGGTCCACCTTCTCGCCGCACACGGTCAAGGCACCGGGCACGCGCAGCTTGTTCTCCAAGTAGGTGTTGCGCAAGTACCAGCAGAACATGGGCCCGGGCAGGTTGGTCGAGTCCGAGTTCCAGTACAGCAGGTCGAACGGCGGCGGGGCCTCGCCCTTGAGGTAGTTGCCCACGACGTAGTTCCACACCAGGTCGTTGGGACGCAGGAAGCTGAAGGTCGTGGCCAGCTCCTTGCCGTTGAGCAGGCCGGGGCCGTTGGGCGCCTTCTCGCCGATGGTCATCTCGCGCAGCCGCACGCCCGTCTCGTCGATGAACAGGTCCAGCACGCCGGTATTGCTGAAGTCCAGCAGCGTGGTCAGCAGCGTGAGGCTGGCCACGGGCTGCTCGCCACGGGCTGCCAGCACGGCCAGCGCGGTGGAAAGAATGGTGCCGCCCACGCAGAAGCCCAGCGCGTTGAGCTTGTCCTGCCCGGTGATCTGCTGAATGGCGCGGATGGCGCGGATCACGCCATGCTCCACGTAGTCATCCCAGGTCTTGCCGGCCGTGGACGCGTCCGGGTTGCGCCAGCTCACGACGAAGACGCGGTGGCCCTGCGCGACGGTGTAGCGGATGATGCTGTTGTCCGGCTGCAGATCCAGGATGTAGTACTTGTTGATGCACGGGGGCACGAACAGGAAGGGCTTCTCGTGCACCTTGGCCGTCAGCGGCTTGTACTCCAGCAGCTGGAACATGTCGTTTTCGTAGACGACGGCGCCCTCGGTGGTGGCGACGTTCTTGCCCACCTCGAACACGCTCTCGTCGGTCTGCGACACATGGCCCTGCTGGATGTCGTGCCACAACTGCTGCAGCCCCTGGCTGATGCTCTCGCCCTTGGTCTCCAGCGCCTTGCGCTGCGCCTCAGGGTTGAGCGCCATGAAGTTGCTGGGCGCGGCGGCATCGATCCACTGCTGCACGGCGAAGCGGATGCGCGCCTTGGCCTTGGCATCACCCTCGATGGACTCGGCCATCTGCATCAGCGTGCGGGCGTTGAGCAGGTAGACCTGCGCCAGATAGGCGGCGGCGGGGTTCTGCGCCCACTCGGCGGCGGAGAAGCGGCGGTCGGGCAACTTGGCCGGCTCGGCGCTGCCGTCGGCCTGCAGGCGGCCCAGCGTCTTGTTCCACAGTGCCGTGGCTTCGTTGAGGTACTCGCCTTGCAACTTGGCCATGGCCTGCATGGGCAGGTTGAGACCGGACATGGTGCGCAACGCATCCGAAATGGCGGCGCCCAGCGCCGTGGCGTTGTCACCGAACGTTTGCAGTGCGGGAATAGCTTGCAGGGTCACACTCGTCTCCTGAGGACTTTTTCACGAAAACCGTTGGCGTGCAGTGTTGTAGGCTTCGTGTCTTACCGCATCATGACAACTCTTTTCATTCTACGAAATACGTCATTCTGCGTAATCGCGGGTATTTCCTATGTACTTGGTGGCCTTGGCGTGGATGTATGTGGTGCTGATGATGGCCGTGGCGGAGGCCACGGCGCCCAACGGGACAGTGCTGGGCGCCGTGTTCACCTTCGTGCTGTATGGGGCACTGCCCTTGTCCATCGTTCTGTATCTCATGGGCTCGCCGGCGCGGCGCCGGGCACGCAAGCGTGCCGAGGCTTCAGCGCAGCCAGATGACGGCAGCCTGACGCCCCGTGACCCGGTCGCGCCGGAACGAGAAAAACTTTGATTCATCCTGCACCGTGCACCACTGTCCGCCTCTGATCTGACGCAGACCTGCCAAACCGAGCCGCCTGCGCGCGAGCTGAGGCAGGTCCGCCAGCCAGCGCGCGCTGCCGTCGGGGCGCGGCCGCCAGGTGAATGCGGCATCGCCGCCGGCCGGGTCCGCCCCGAAGCCGCGCAACACGTCTTCCCCCACTTCGAAGGCCTGCGGGCCTATGCACGGGCCCAGCCAGGCCAGCACGTCGGCCGACGCGCATTGCGCCAGCGCACAGACCTCGGCCAGCGTGTTTTCCAGCACGCCCCCGGCCAGCCCGCGCCAGCCCGCGTGCGCGGCCCCCACGGCGCGGCCATTGGCGGCGGCCAGCAACACCGGCAGGCAGTCGGCCACCTGCACCACGCAGGCCACGCCGGGTTCCCCGGTGACGGCGGCATCGGCCTCAGGCGGCGGCGCGTCGACCAGCGCGGCGGCGTTGGCCGCCGTCAGGCGCAGCACGCGCGTGCCGTGCACCTGGCGCAGCCACACCGGCACGGCGCCCCCGATCACGGCGGCAACGCGGGCACGGTTCCCGATCACGGCGGCCGGGTCGTCGCCCACGGCATCACCCAGGTTGAGCGCGTTGAAAGGCGCGGCGCTGACGCCGCCGGCGCGCGTGCTCATGAGCGCGCCCACGCCGGCCGGTGCCGGCCATTCGGGCTTCAGCACGCCTTCCAGCTCGTCACTCGGCATCGGGACAAGCGGCCGGCTGCGTCTTGTCGAAGGCATCGAGCTGCATGCAGGCCTCGTACACGCGCATCACGGTGGGCACGTGGTCCAGGCGGCAGTTGAAGCGCTGGGCGTTGAAGACCTGCGGGACCAGCACGCAATCGGCCAGGCCGGGCGTGTCGCCGTGGCAGAAGCGGCCGGTGGCGGGGTGCTCGGCCATCTGGCGCTCCACCACCTCCAGGCCGGTCTCGACCCAGTGGCGGTACCAGCGGTTCTTGTCGTCCTCGCTCACTTTCAAGTCGTGCACCAGGTAGCGCAGCACGCGCAGGTTGTTGAGCGGGTGGATTTCGCAGGCCATGTCCTGCGCCAGCGCGCGCACGCGGGCGCGGCCCAGCGCTTCCTTGGGCAGCAGCGGCGGCTCGGGGTGGGTTTCGTCCAGGTACTCGATGATGGCCATCGACTGCGTGAGCGTCGCGTCACCGTCGCGCAGGAGCGGCACCAGGCGCGAGGCCGACACCGCGGCATACGACTCCGCAAGCTGCTCGCGCTTGACCAGGTGCACCGGCTTGTATTCGTAGTCCAGGCCCTTGAGGGCCAGCGCAATGCGCACGCGGTAGGAAGCGGAGGAGCGGAAGTAGTTGTACAGCTGCATTCAGGAACTTACTGCGGAACTGCGGGATTGACGCGGTGCAGCATAAACCCCTCTGTGGGCTTGTGAACATGGCGGGAACCCTGCACGCCGGCCGAGGCCGCGCGAGGCCCACGCTAAACTGGCCGGATGCTTCTTTCCGAGCGCAGCAGGATCCAGCACTGCCCCGCCTGCGGCAGCCATGTCCAATACCGCATCCCCCCGGACGACAACCGGGAGCGCGCGGTATGTCCGGCATGCAGCCGCATCCACTATGAAAACCCGCTCAACGTCGTCGGGACGCTGCCGGTGTGGAACGACCAGGTGCTGCTGTGCCTGCGCAACATCGAACCCCGGCGCGGCTTCTGGACGCTGCCTGCCGGCTTCATGGAGCTGGGCGAGACCACCTCGCAAGGCGCCCTGCGCGAAACGCAGGAAGAGGCCGGCGCCCACATCGAGCTGGGGCAGCTCTTCAGCGTGATGAACGTGCGCCAGGTCGGCCAGGTGCACCTCTACTACCTCGCCAAGCTCACCGACACCCACCTGGACCCCGGCCCCGAGACGATAGAGGCGCGCCTCTTCTCCGAAGCCGAGATTCCCTGGGACCAGATCGCCTTCCGCACCGTGCGCGAAACGCTCAGGCGCTACTTCGAAGACCGCAAGCGCGGCCAGTTCGGCCTCCATACGGCCGACATCGAATAAGGCACAAGCCCGCAGCGGGAACACGCCCTGCCCCATGTGAAAAACGCGCCGCAAATGCGGCGCGTTTTGCATTGAAGGCCCCGTCCGCGCCCATGAGGACGCGGAGGGAAACCCGGTCAGCGCTTTTGCGGCGGCAGGTCCGTGCAGGAGCCGTGGGCCACTTCGGCGGCCATGCCGATGCTCTCGCCCAGCGTCGGGTGCGGGTGGATGGTCTTGCCGATGTCCACCTCGTCCGCGCCCATTTCGATCGCCAGAGCGATCTCGCCGATCATGTCGCCGGCGTGGGTGCCCACGATGCCGCCGCCCAGGATGCGGTGCGTTTCCGCATCGAACAGCAGCTTGGTGAAGCCCTCGTCGCGGCCGTTGGCGATGGCGCGGCCGGAGGCCGTCCACGGGAACAGGCCCTTCTTGACCTTGATGCCCTGCGCCTTGGCCTCGTCCTCGGTCAGGCCCACCCAGGCCACCTCGGGATCGGTGTAGGCCACGCTCGGAATCACCCGCGCGTCGAAGCGCGCGTGCTCGTCGCCGGCAGCCACTTCCGCCGCCACGTGGGCCTCGTGCACCGCCTTGTGCGCCAGCATGGGCTGGCCCACCACGTCGCCGATGGCGAAGATGTGCGGCACGTTGGTGCGCATCTGCACGTCCACGGGGATGAAGCCGCGCTCGTTCACGACGACACCGGCGTTCTCCGCGCCGATCTTCTTGCCGTTGGGCGTGCGGCCCACGGCCTGCAGCACCAGGTCGTAGACGCCTTCGCTCTTGGTCCCGTCCAGGCCCTCGAACTGCACCTTGATGCCGTCCGGCGTCGCCTCGGCGCCCACCGTCTTGGTCTTCAACATGATGTTGTCGAAGCGCGGGGCGTTCATCTTCTGCCAGACCTTGACCAGGTCACGGTCGGCGCCCTGCATCAGGCCGTCCAGCATTTCCACCACGTCCAGGCGTGCGCCCAACGTGGAGTAAACGGTGCCCATTTCCAGGCCGATGATGCCGCCGCCGATGACCAGCATCTTCTTGGGACGCTGGCGCAGCTCCAGCGCGCCGGTGGAGTCCACGATGCGCGGGTCGTCCGGTAGGAAGGGCAGCCGCACCGCCTGCGAACCCGCGGCGATGATGGCCTTCTTGAAGCGGATGACCTTCTCGCCGCCCGTGCGCTCCTGGGCGTCGCCGCCCGTCTCCTGCACCTTGACGTGGAACGGGTCCACGAAGTTGCCGTAGCCGCGCACGATGGTGACCTTGCGCATCTTGGCCATGGCGCCCAGGCCGCCGGTGAGCTTGCTCACCACCTTGGACTTGTGGGCGCGCATCTTGTCGATGTCCACCGTCGGCTCGGCGAAGGTCACGCCCAGGTCGGCGAAATGCTTCACCTCGTCCATCACGGCGGCCACGTGCAGCAGCGCCTTCGAAGGGATGCAGCCCACGTTCAGGCACACGCCGCCCAGGGTGGCGTAGCGCTCGACGATGACGACCTTCATGCCCAGATCGGCGGCGCGGAAGGCGGCGGAGTAGCCGCCCGGGCCGGCGCCCAGCACCAGCATGTCGCACTCGAGGTCCACGTTGCCGGCGTAGCTGCCGGCATTGGGCGCCGCGACGGGCGCGGCCGCCGGCGCCGCCGGGGCTGCCGCCTGCGCGGGAGCGGGCGCCGGGGCCGACGCGGCGGCGGCCGCGCCCGCGGCCTCCAGCACCAGCACCAGCGAGCCTTCGCTCACCTTGTCGCCCAAGTTGACCTTGAGCTCCTTGACCGTGCCCGCGTGCGAGGACGGGATCTCCATGGAGGCCTTGTCGGACTCCACGGTGATGAGGCTTTGCTCCTCCTTCACCGTGTCGCCCGGCTTCACGAGCACCTCGATGACGGCGACTTCCTTGAAATCGCCGATGTCGGGAACCTTGACTTCTATGAGTGCCATGTCGTCGGTCCCCTTACAGCATCACGCGGCGGAAGTCCGCCAAGATCTGGCAGAAGTACGCGTTGAAGCGCGCGGCCGCGGCACCGTCCACGGCGCGGTGGTCCCACGACAGCGACAGCGGCAGCGTCAGGCGCGGGACGAACTGCTTGCCGTCCCACTTGGGCTCCATGGTGCTCTTGCACACGCCCAGGATGGCCACTTCCGGCGCGTTGATGATGGGCGTGAAGTAGCGCCCACCGATGCCGCCCAGCGACGAGATGCTGAAGCAGCCGCCGCTCATGTCGGCCGGGCCCAGCTTGCCGTCGCGGGCCTTTTTGGCCAGCTCCGACATTTCCTGGCTGATCTGCAGCACGCCCTTCTTGTCGGCGTCCTTGATCACGGGCACGACCAGCCCGTTGGGCGTGTCGGCCGCGAAGCCGATGTGGAAGTACTGCTTGAGCACCACCTGGTCGCCGTCCAGCGAGGCGTTGAACTCGGGGAACTTCTTGAGCGCGGCCACGGCGGCCTTGATCAGGAAGGCCAGCATCGTCACCTTGACGCCGGACTTCTCGTTCTCCTTGTTGAGCTGCACGCGGAAGGCTTCCAGCTCGGTGATGTCCGCGTCGTCATGGTTGGTGACGTGTGGGATCACGACCCAGTTGCGGTGCAGGTTGGCGCCGCTGATCTTCTTGATGCGCGAGAGGTCCTTGCGCTCGACCGGGCCGAACTTGGCGAAGTCCACCTGCGGCCAGGGCAGCAGGCCGGGGAAGGCGCCGCCCGCGGCCGCCGGGACGGCAGCGGGCGCCTTGGCGGCGGCCGCCTTGGTCTGCGCCGTGCCGGCCATCACGGCCTTCACGAAGTTCTGCAGGTCGTCCTGCGTGATGCGGCCCTTGACGCCGGAGCCTGCCACCTCCTCCAGCGGCACGCCCAACTGGCGGGCCTGCAGGCGGATGGAAGGCGAAGCGTGCGGCAGCTTGCCCTTAGGTGCCGTGGGCTCGTGCGCCGGCAGCGCGGCCGTGGGCGCCTGGCGCTGCGCGGGCGGCGCCACGTCGGGCGCCGACACCGTCACGGCCGGGGCCGCAGCGGCGGCAGCCGGTGCGGGAGCCGCGGCGGCCGAAGCCGGTGCAGCCGTACCAGTGGCAGCGCCGGCGCCTTCGAGCAGCACGATCAGCGAGCCTTCGCTCACCTTGTCGCCCAGCTTGATCAGCACTTCCTTGACCGTGCCGGCGTGCGAGGACGGAATCTCCATGGAGGCCTTGTCGGACTCCACGGTGATCAGGCTCTGCTCGACCTTGACCTTGTCGCCGGGCTTGACGAACACCTCGATCACGGCGACTTCCTTGAAGTCGCCAATGTCGGGCACCTTCACCTCGATCACGCCGCCGGCGGCAGCCGCCGCCGGGGCTTCGGCCGCGGGCGTGGGCGCCGCGGCGGGCGCGGGGCTTTGC
>NZ_JAXOJX010000041.1:0-70509 GCF_034427735.1 Azohydromonas lata | reverse complement strand
GGCGCAACTTCTTGCGAGTGGTCGGCGAACAAAAGCGTCATGCAGTGCGGCGTAAGTCGCGTGTGCCACACCGGATCGCGCCGACCCTCCATCACAGCCATGCGCTCGGTGAGACCGGCCCGTACAAGGTCGGTATGCGCGCCCGAAACCGAGCGGTCGCTGTAGCCGGTGAGCACTTGCAGCGTCTCACTGGGCGTGGGATGGACGCTACCGGGCTGGCGCAGGTCGGCCGCTTCCACCAAGTGGCGAAGCACCTTGTACCCGCGAGGCGTGAGCCCGGGGATTGAGCGGGCGTTGAACAGGTCATCGAGCCGGCCCACGGCAGCTTCGATGGGGGTGAGCGAGCGGCTTCGGGTGCCGCTTTGGCTGGCGCAGACGCTGGCGCCTGCCCTTGCTGCGTGATGCAGTGGCATGGAATTGCAGGGACGAGTTCACCCGCGTGTTGCGGATTCCTTCGCTGTCCGTACACTCCTTGCCTACGACAGCTTGTGGAGTGCCCTTCAGCGAGGGACTACGCATCACGGAGAGAGCCCCGGGCCTGGAATCCCGGGGCTTTTCTCTTTCGGGGTCAGTCTTTCTGAGGTCCCGGTCCTTTCGTTATGAATGGCGCCCTCGGCTGCTGGAATTCAGCCAAGGGCCTTAGGTGGTCTAGATCGTGGCGCTGAGGATCAGCGCCGCTCTTCCAGGGCAGCCGCTGAGGCTTTACCGGACACGTATCCCTGGGCGTTGACGCTGCTGCATGCCGTGGCCCGCAGTCCTTGATTGCTCCTGAGCACGCTGCTGCGTTTGCTCGACGGCCTGGTCATGCTTCAAGTCATGCAGCGCAACCAGCTGCTTGATCTGCGGCGCAATCTGGCGGTGCACAGCTTCAGTCCCGAGCCTGCTTTTCTGCGCTAGATCGTTGAAGTCGGTGAACTGCTTCATCCGTTCGAGCGCATCCAGTTGCGCCGGTCGTAGCAGGTCACCTTCCATCAAGTCGCGGTCATCGGCGTGGGTGCCGGGCTTCACGCTGGCCAGCCACTCGGCCGCGCCAACGTGCGCACGGTAGGTCGCCGGCGTGACCGGCTTCAGACCGGGCGGATAAGTGATCTCGTCGGGTGCGAAGATCGGGAACACCGCTTTGCCGCCCACAGCCTTCGCCGCAGCCTCGGCTTTCTCGCGGCCCGGGTTGAAGCCTTGCGTCATCACCACCGTGCGGTCGTCGTCGCCAACGACCAGCATGGGCTTGGTCGGGAACATCTCCCGCAGCGCGCGCGCCACGGGTTCAAGGTTGCCCGAGTCGAAAGCGGCAACCACCGCGTGCCCCACGGTTTCCTTGATCGTTGCCATCGTGGCGTACCCCTCGCCCACGACGATCACGGGCACGCGCTTGAGCTCGTCCATGCCGCCGAGGACATGGAAGCAGCCGGTCTTGCGCGAGTCCTTGGCAAAGCGCTTCGTGCCCTCCGGGCCGATGTACTGCATCGTCCAGATGCGGCCGGTCTTGTCCTGCGCGGGTAAGAAAGTGGTCTGCCCGCTGGCATCGGTAAGCGCACCGCGCTGCGGCTTGACGCCCTTGGACTGCAAGTAGGGCGTGGGCTGGTTGTACGGAATTTGCCGAAGGCTGCCGGCCTGGTTGGTCACGCGTTGCGCGGTGGCGGCGTGCTTGGCTGCCTGCTCGGCCTCGCGGCGCTGCTGGTTGGCCTTGGCCTCAGCTTCCAGGCGGGCGCGGTCTTGTGGGTTGATCGTGTAGCCCTTGGCCCTCCAGCGTATCGACTGACCACTGCGGTTGTTGCTGATGTAGCCCGCGGGGACTTCGCCGTCTTCGTGTCCAACGTAGAAGCCAGCTCTCTCGCCTTTCTTGTCACCGGCAACCTGAAGGCGATGCGGCTTGCCGTCCATGATCGGGTGGTCCCCGGACACGATGCGGCCCATTTCGCGCAGCGCGTCGGCGAACTCGGCGCGCACGTCCTTCGCCGGCGGTATGTATGGCTCAACCGCCCTCGCAGCCTTGGCGGCCGGTGCAGGCCTGGCTGCTGGTGCTGGCGTGCTGGCCACCGCCTGCAGCGCGGCGTCGATGCGGTTGTTCTCCGCGGCGTGTAGCGCGATCACCTCGGCGGTTTCCTGCTGCTGGGACTGTGCGAGGGGCTTGTCGTACTGCATGAGGAAGGTGTGGATACGCTCGGCGTCGGCCGCCGCGCGGAACAGCTCAAGGGGATCTCTCGCAAGAAGATCGGCGAAGGCGTGAGCCCGGGCGTCGTTGCTTGGAGGCGGCGGCAAGCCCAGCGTGTCGGCCAGGAGCACGGTGGCGAACTCGGCGCGCAGTTCCTCGCGCACGCGGCCCTCGCTGCCGAACGGATGGCTCATGTCGCGGTCCAGCCGCGATTCGTGCCCTGTCCAGTGGGCCAGTTCGCGCAGGGCCATGGTGCAGAAGCGGTCCTCGCCGCCTATGGCCTCGGGTGTCGGTAGCTGGATCTTGTCGGCGCTGGCGCGATAGGCAGGCCGGTAGGCAGCGTGTTCCTTGACCGCAGCGCCGCTGAATTGCATGAGGCTGCGGGCGCGCTCAGTGCCGTCAAAGCGAGGTGCAGGCGCATGCTCCGGCAGCCCGTCCATCTGCTCGGCGTTGAAAACCACGGCCATGAAAGCCTGGGGCTTGTCCAACTGGACGGTTTCCTGCATCACGCGGCCGCTGGCGTCCCGCTGTGGGCGGCCTGTGGCATCGAGCATCGGGCGTTGCTCGGTGAACTTCCAGAACTGGACGTGCGTCCCCTTCTCTCCTTTGCGCACCTGGCCGCCGATTTCCTGCGCCTGGTCGTAGGTGAGCCAGCGCGGATCGTCGCGGCCCTGGGCCATCAGATGCACGGCGTTGGCGCCCTTGAAGCGTTGCCCGTTGAACGGGTTGAACGGCACCTGTGCGCCCTCTTCCTTCGGGAGCTGCCACGGCATCATGCCGGCCTGCAGCATGTCGATGACGCCTTCGGCAACGGCTTCTGGGTATGACTGCCGATCCATGGTCAAGCGCCCAGGTCCAGCGCGCTGGCCAGGGCATCGGCCTCGGACAGCGCGGTTTCCTCAAACGCCCCAGCCGCCTTCGCCTCGGCCGCAGTGAACGTCACTAACAGCCCCGGAATAAGCATGTCGGCAATCTTGTCGCGCGCCACATCGGCCGGCGTGGCGTGCACCAGGTCGGTTGGGTCGTCGTCGCCACCAAGCAGCGACAGCACGGGATCGTCGTGGGTCACAGAACACCTCCATTCATGGTGGCCTGCTCGGCGTAATCCACGCCGTGCAGCTCGCAAAAGCTGTACTCGTCCCAGGCGCGGCACCAGGCCACGGGAAAGCCGGTGACGGCAGCCATGAACTCGGCCGCGCGCTCCTGGGATATGGATGGAATACCTCCGGGGCCGGGTGGAAACAGCAGGTGCGCGAAGGTGCCCCTGTCCGCTTCGGCCTGCCTGTCGCTTTCCGCGTCGAAGGACGAGATGCCGGCAAAGCAGTAATACCGGTCGTGTGCTTCCTCCAGGGTGTTGCGCTGTGCGGGCGTCAGTGCGCCCAGGAGTTGGGTGGCTTCGGCGTAGTCCATCGAGGTCCTTTCAGAACGTGAGCACCGGGCGGATCACCGCCTGCACTTGGGAAACCGGCACGGGGCCGAAGTAGCGCGCGTCGAACGACTTTGGGTTGCCCTCGCCCATCAGCAACACCTCATGGTCCAACGTGGTGCTGGCGCTGACCGGATGCGGCAGCGGTCGCCCCATGCCGTCTTTCTCGATGCGGCGGCTTGCCGGCAGCGCGTACCCGTTGACGCGCACGGCGTCGGCGGCGAACTCGACCCGGTCGTGGTCGGCGGCCACGACCAACTTCATGAGGCCCTGGAACTGGCCAGGGCACGCGCCGCCGTCCAGGTAGCCCCGCGCGCGCGCCAGCACGAACGGCTCGGTCGGCGGTGGGCAGACGAACACGTAAGCGCCGGGGCGCACTGGCTCGCCGGTAGAGATGTAGAGCCCGCGCGGGATGCTGGCGGTGCTGTTCCAGCGCAGGCCCAGGACATGCACGACAAGCGCGCCCAGCACCAGCAGCACGCCCAGCACGCCTACAACCAGTCCCAGACGGTGTGCGGCGCGGCTCATGCTGCCACCAGCAAATCACTGTGCGTAGGTGCAGGCACCGACGCACGCGCGAGAAACACCTCGTCCTTGAAGTACAGGATCTGTCTGCCGTAGATCGCTGGACGGCCCGCGACGTAAACGACCATGTCGCCCGGTTCCAGGATGCGGTCGTCAGCGTCCTTGACCGGCGCCGGCATACGCATCGCCTCATCGGCCGTGAGCAGCGGACGGCCGATTTCCTGCATCGTGCGCGACACCTGGCCTTGCATGAACGCAGTGCGTTTGCCGCTGACTGTCACCGCCTCTTTGACCACCGTGGTCTGCCCGGTGCAGCGCGAGAGGTATTCCGCCGTCTCGACCCGGTTCGGCGGGAACGCGCCTTGGACGTGGCAGTTGGAGGTGATCGTCTCGTGGTCGCCGTAGCCCTGCGTGGGATGGCGCAACTGCTGCGTGTCCTGCACGACGATGAACGCCTTGATGCCGTAGCCAGCCATCCACGACAACGCGTCCTCGAAGCCAGGCAGCTTGCCGTAGGACGGGAACTCGTCCAGCAGCATGAGCAGCTTGTGCTTGTACTTTGGCGCCGGGCGACCGCCTTCAAACGCGATCTTGTCGCACAGCAACCTGATGGCCATCGTGAGGAACAGCCGCATGAGGGGCTTGATGCGGTCTTTGTCGTTCGGCTGCGTGGTCAGGTAAAGCGTGATCGCGTCTTCGTGGTGCATCAAATCCTTGATGCGGAAATGCGAGTCGCCCACGTTGCGCGCGACGATGGGGTCGCGGTAGAGCATCAGGTAGGACTTCATGGACGACAGCACCGAGCCGGCTTCCTCTTCGTGCCGGTCAATCTGATCGCGCGCGGCAGAGCCGACCACGGGATGCACCTGTTCCCCGTCATGCTTGTACGTGGTCATTTCCGGCCACAGGTTGCCGGTCGCACGCGTTGGGTCGGAAACCATCTGGTCGATCAGCGCAAGCGACGCACGAGGTCCATGCCCGTTTCTGTGCTTGTAGAGCGCGTGGAGGATGAGCCCCTGCAACAGAGCGAAGCTGGTCTTTTGCCAGTGGGTCACCATTCCCGTGCCGTCCGGGTCCACCAGCAGCAGCGCGATGTTTTGCACGTCACCGACTTCGTACTCGGTGCCGAGCCGCACCTCGTCCAACGGATTCCAGTGCACGCTGTCCAGCGCCGCCGGCTCGAACTTGAGCACGCGCTGTTTGGCAAAGTGCTTGCGCCAGCCAGCAGTGGCCGCGTGCAATTCGGCCTTCAGGTCCGACACGATCATGCTCATGAGGTTGGACAGCAGCGTCATGAGCACCGGGCCAACGCCCTTGCCGGAGCGCGTAGGCGCATAGAACAAGATGTGCTCAGGGCCGGTGTGGCGCAGGTAGCGCAGCACGCCTTGCTTGTCGATCCAGCCGCCCACGTAGCAGGCCATGGCCGCTGGCGGAGGCAGCTTCTTGAGCTTTTCCAACCATGTGTCCTGGGTACGCGGCAGCAGCCCGGCCGCCTTGATGTCGGTTTCTTCGGCCCAGCGCGCGGAGCCATGCATGTACTGGTTTGCCACTGGCGAGTTGCGCCGAATCATTTGCGTCATCAACGTGACGCCCATGCCCGTGGCCGCAACCAGGGTGCCGACGCTGCCCGCGTTGAGCAGTTCGTTGGGGTAGTGGTCATGCCACTTCCAGGCCCAACCCAGGATTGACCAAGGCAGGTAGACATGGCCCACGTTGAGCCCCAGGCTGGCGTGGTACTCGAAGGTATGCGCGAATTGCTGAGTCGCTGCCACAAGGCCCGCAACCATCGAGCCGCAAGCCAGTGCCGGCACAAGCTTGCCGCTGCGGCTGCGCTTCTGCTGCTGCCGGATCTGCGGGCCGACCGCGTTGTTCATGCTCGTGCTGGTCATCTGCTGAGTCCTCGTCCGGTGCCCGTGCTGATCGTGGCGTTGGCATTGACCTTGGCCGGCGTACCCAGCCCGGTGCGGGCAAGGCGCTGCGCGGTGGTCGCGTCGATGGGCATCACGAGCACTTCGTCGCCGCGCTTCAACAGCGCCAGCAGTTGCCCATCTACGGTGCGGGTGCCGGCGTAGGTCAGCGGACCTGCCCCGGCGGTGTATCGGGTGTGCCTGGGCACATCCAGGCCGCGCGCACGCTTGCTTTCGCGCTCGGCGATGTACTTGTCGGCTGCGGTGTAGGCGGCCGGCGAAAAGATCGCGCCGGGGATGCTCCAGCCCGCGGTAGCGGCTGGCGCTGGCGCTGCTGGGCTGGCCGGTGTGCGGGTTACGGGCCCGCGCTGGCCGGGATCGACCGCCGACAGCGGGCGAAGTCGGACAGCAGCGCCGGGCGGCGGCTTGGTGCCAACCTTCGCCACGCGCGGCTTCTCAACGGTTGCCCGTTGCGCCTGAGGTGCTGCCTGGGGACGCACACGGGCTTGCGGCGGTGGGGTCTTGTCCAGCGGCGGCCGCCGCGCGGGCTTGGCCTGGACGGCGCCGCGTGCGCGGGCAACCGGCGGGGGCGGCTGGCTTACGCCTCGTCCTCGTCCTCCGCTCCCTCTGCTTCCTCCTGGCCGATGAATTGACCGTCGCACAGCGTCAGCGCGTTGGGTTCCTTCGTGCTCCACACCACCACGAACATCACCCGGCAGTAGTTCTTGACCTCCTTGTCGTTGGCGAACCACACCGAGTTCGGACAGGTTTCGCAGACGGTCGGAGGCGCGGGGCGGCGGCTCGGCGCCAGCGCGGCGAGCGTCGGGCTTGGGCTGGACGGCGCGGCGGGCATGGCCAGACGCTGGGTTTGCAGGTCGCTGCCGGTGTAGCCCTCCATCGCGCGGTCCAGCAGCGCGTCGTCCGGGCTCGGGTTGCGGGTAGCCATTTGGGTACTCCTTCTGCATCAGGACCTGGCGGTGTCGCTCAAGGCCGGGGTCGGTGAACGTGATAGGCAGACCTAAGTCCACGGCAGCGCGCACGACAGCCGCCTTGAACTGGATGGACCCGGTGACGGTGATCCGGTCGCCGTACTGCTGGCGGGCCAAGCGCAGCGCGGCGCGCACCGCTTCCTTGTCGGCTTCCCGGGACACCTGCAGTCGCTGGCCGTCATCGCGCACGGCACTAGAGCCGGTGCGATAGACCACGGTGCCGGCCTTGGTGACGGTGTCGATGTCCGGCGCCGCACCAACACCGGTTGCTTGGCCAGCGGCGCGAATGGTGGCGCCGTGCAAGTTCTCGGCTTCGGAGCGCGCGCGCAGTGCGGCGAGTGCTTCAGCGTCGCCCTTGGTGGCTTGCGACTTCAGCCAGTCGGCCCAGGCCCTGCGCCCGTGGGCTGCCACGATGCGCTGGCGCTGCCGGCCGTAGTCCTCGTGGATCTCGCGCAGCTTGTTCTTGAGGTTGCGGCTGGCCTGCGCGTAAAGCAGCCGCTTGTCGATGCCGCGGCCATCCACCACGCGCAGCGTTGCCGCGTGCAGCCGGTAGACACGGTGGGCGTTCTCAACGGCCAAATCCTTCGACCGCTTGGCAGCAGCCAGCTCGGCCACGCGCGTCTCGTAGGCGCTGTCGCGCTCGCGTTGGTAGCGCGCAAACAGCTCCGTGGTGTCCACGCGCGTGCGCTTGGGTCGGTACGCATAAGTCTTGCGCGGGTGGCCCGTGTGGCTGGCGCTGGAGGCCTGGAATCGTCCAAGCCGTTCTTCCAGCGACTGCTTGGACAGGCCACGGTCCACCGTGCTGGCACGCACGCGCGTACCGTCGTCGGCTTCGATGGACAGGCCTGCGCCGCGTTCGTGTATGCGCAGCCCGTGCGCCGCGAGCACTTCGTGCATCTCGGCCCAGGAACCGACGCGCTGCATGTCTGCTAAGCACTCGCGGCGTACCCAGCTCATCAAGCTTTCGATGCCGGCGTGCTGTTCCATGTCGGCCGCCCTGCCCTCCGCCGTGCTGCGGCGCGGCGTGTGGTTGTCGGCCTTCAGCCCGAACTCGCGCTCCAGCTTCGCGCACACCCTCGCCAACGTCCGGTAGGACTGGAAAGGTTCTTTGAACGTCAGCCGACGCGGGTGGATCTTGTTGATGGCAAGGTGGATGTGAAGGTTGTCGGTGTCGTGGTGGACCACGCTCACGCGCTGGTGCTCGCCCAACCCCAGGGCATCACAGATGCGCTGCTCGATGGCTTGCAGTTGCTCAGGCGTGGGCTGTTCGCCGGCCTGGAAGCTCACCAGCAGGTGGTAGGTGCGGTCGCCCTTCGCACGCGTGTTGAGCTGCTGCGTGGCGAGCATTTCGGCCACTGCCGCGTCCAGCGTGGCAGACGCGCAGTTGGTGATGCGAATGTCGCCAACGCGCTCGTGCAGGCCTTGGTCATCCGACAGGTAGCTCACGAGGTCCGCCATGCTGCTGCGCGACGGGCTGCGCATTGCAACGTGTTTGGCAATCACGGGTGCGGCTGGCGATCAAAGGTTTGACAGGCCAACCACCGCCCAGCAGCCGAGATAGGCTGCAACGATGATGAGCGCGTGCTTTCGTTGACCGGCTTTCCAGCGCAGGCCAGCGGCAAAGCCGGTGCATGCGCCGGCAATCCAACCTAACATCACCCCGGGACCAAGGTTCGAGATGCCGAGTGCGGGGATCACGATCACGGCAACGATGTAAAAGCCGTGCTTTTGGACGAAGACAGCACACCGCTGAATGAACTGCTTGACGGTGCTCATACGAAGCGGTCAAAGCAAGGTCGGCAGTGTTAAGCCGCTTAACACCATCACGATCCCGCCAATGGCGGCACTGCCAGCTACACCGGCCACTGCCAGGCGCAGCACAGCGCTTTCCAACTTACAGAACAGCAGCACTGCGAGAACCATCGCGGCCAGGATCAGGCTCATGGACACAGGCCCAAGAACCGAAGTCAGCGGACCGAATGCGGCACAGACGCGCATGAAGGCCCCTTAGACCGCAGCCCAAGCCACGATCAACGCTGCTACGAGCGAGAGCACCGCAGCGACCATGTTGAAGATTGCGACCTTGCGGGTGTCGCCAATGTCTTTGCGCATCTGCGCAACGGTGGCGTCTACGAGGGCTTTCAGCGCGCCGACTGCCTCTCCCGCGCCGTCCTCTGCGGTCTTTTTGATGCCGTCCTTGCTCGCATCCAGCAGTGCAACCACCGCTTTAGTCGCACGGACCTGCGCGTCCTGGTCAACGCGCTGCACCGTCGATTCAATCTCAGACTTGAACTTCTCCAACTGGTCGTGCTGTGCGGCTTCGCCATCCCGCTGCAGCCGCTCAAAAATCGTAAGCAGCATGAGGATCGGATCGTCGCGGCCCACGGCAACGCCGTGGCGAACCGCGATCTCTTTGATCATCATTTCGACGCGTTCAGGCGCACCCATCACAACACCGCTGCGCCGTCGAGTTGTTCAAACAACTTGCGCCGCACTGCCGTCAGACGCTGCTTTGCCATCAACTGCACGCCCTCCGCTGCGATAGCTTCGTCAAACGTCAGACGCGCTTGCAGCATCTGAGAGAAGTCGTGCCCGTGCAGTTCGGGTTTGAAGAAGGGCATTTGGATCAGTGCGGTGACCCGGCCCCGGTTGTCCCGATAAGCCTTCATCTGCTCAAAGCCGCGGCCCTCGTGCTCAATGGGTCCGAAGTACGGATTGAGCCAAACCACGAAAAGCGCCTCGGCTGGGAATTGCGTTGCAAGCTGCGCGAAGCCCGACACGGTGTCCATGAGGGCCTGACCCCCGGTAATGACGGTGTGAATCACCAGCTCGTGCCCCATGTCTTTGAGCATGCTCGGCACCTCGTTCGATATAAGGTAGTGCGCGAGCGGAACGAACGACGACGCCCCGTTGTCGATAATCACGTCCGCCGTCGATCCAGCGGCGAGTTCCACCATCGCGTCGAACTTGCGAGGGTTGATCTCGTCGCCTTCCATGATTTCGACGCGGTGGACGTTGAGCGCCTTGTAGCCGGCAAACGTCGCGTTGACCGGGTCCGTGCAGATGCAGGTCGGCTCGCCGCCCTTGGTCTTGATGTACTGCGCCAGCACGGAAGCAATGGCTGATTTGCCAACGCCGCCTTTACCCTGAAGCACGGTGTGAATCTTGGTCATCAGAGGATGTCCTTCGGGTCTTTAGCCGGCCGGTATGTGAAACCAGGCACAGAGGTATCCGTGCGGCGCGGCTCGGGTTGCGAACCATGGGAGCCTTTTGCGGACCCCCCGGCTTTTGGCGTCGCGGCGTCCGTGATGTGCGCTTTGACGTGGGTAAGAAAAGTCTCGTACCGGCAAGTCAACCGGCCGGTTTCCTTCATGTGCTGCCAAATCGTCTTGAGCGGAAAGCGCGCGCCGATGGCATCACGCACGTCCTCTTTCACGGCCAGAAAAGCGACCAGGCTGCGGTCCCGGCGTGGCCTGGGTTGCGCGCTCTGGTTGACCCAGGACGTCAGCTCATTCACGTACGTGCGGGCTGGTGGCTTCGTCATGCCTGCCTCAGCGTTGCCCACGCACTTCGCCCAGGTTGGTGCTGCCGCGGCCTGCTCGAATCGTTGCCGCTGCAGTTCTGCGCGCCGAAACACTGTTCTTGCACTGCTGTTGCGCTGCAACTCTGGGGTGCATCCGTCATGGTTTCCCTTCTACCGCTGCGTTCGGCATATCGTAGACCTGCGATTGCGATATTGGGAAACCAACAGGTGATAAATCGTATTCTGCGCGCTAGACTGCCGTGGAGTCATCCAGCCCGTAGGGCTGGACAGGATGGGCGAAGTAGGCCCACCGGCGTAGCCGGTGCCCCTACTTCGCTCCCCTTATTCGCGCTGGGGGCGCTCAACGGGCATCCTGCTCTGCGAGGCTGGCCGGCGACCGCCGGTAGAAGCAGCAAATAGGTATGGACAGCAGAAGGACCGTGACCCGTAAGGGCAGCCCGCCGATCAAGGTGTACTGCCTACCGGAAGAGCGAGCGCGCATAGAAGCGAATGCCAAGCAGGCGCGACTGAGCGTGGCGCGCTACTTACGTGAAGTAGGTCAGGGGTATAAGTTGGACAGCCGCCTGGACCTGGAATCGGTGCGAGAGCTAGCGAAGGTCAACGGCGACCTTGGGCGGCTCGGCGGTCTGTTGAAGTTATGGCTCGTGAAAGACGCGCGCACGGCCAGCTTCAGTGAGGCAACCATTGCTAGGCTGTTGGAACGCATAGAGGTCCAGCAGCAGGAGTTGGGGCGCTTGATGGGAGCCATCGTCAGGCCCCGTGCAGCCCAGGCACCCAGCCCACACGGGCCGGGTGTTAAGCCGCTTAACACTTAACGGCGTTTCTTTCTGGGAGCAGGGGAGGGCGCTGTGTTTCGTATTTGAAAGGCGGCGCGCCCTTCGGCACTGTAGGTAATGGTGCCGTCAACGCCAAAGGATGGCGTTTCCGCGAACTTCGCAAGCTCGTGCGAAACAAGCCCGGCTTGGGTCTGCTGGTAGACCAGACCGTCTTCCAGCATCAACAGCACGCCGTCCGTAGGTGCAATCCGGTCAGCGGGGCGTGCATCGAATAGGTCATACAAGCCTGGGGCAAGCCCGTTTGCTTTCTCTACCCGCTCGTTGACCCATTCACTTTCTTGCTCGGCCTGTAGCACCCGATGGCCGTTCATCACGATAAGGCGCTTTCTCATGATTGCGCCGCCTCGTCTACAGCCAGCAAGCGGACGCTGGCGAGGTCAACTTCCGTCTGCTGGCCATCGTCATCAAAGCAAACCCAGGCACGGCCAACAACCGACGGTCGGCGTGCAATCACCAGCACGGCCTGCCTGTTATCAATCACGACGCGAACCACTGGCTTGTGCAGGTTGTCGCTGCTTTGAACTAAAGCTTGTTTTGCCGCGGGCGCAGGTTGCCGTGCCGCTTTCGTAGGCGCAGACGCATCGCTGGTGGCTACTGACGTCGGCTCCACGTTAGCGCTAGGTGCTGGCGCCGTTGCTGGTGGCGGCGCAACCTCTTCATCCGGTTTGACTTCGTTTGTTTGGCACGGCGTCACGACAGGCACTGCCTTACCTGCGCCGCGGTCCATATAGGCGCGCAGAGCTTTGACCGTGCCGCGCGTGATTTCTTGGTCTGGGATGGAGAGCCAGGCACTCACTGCTTTGGCATTTGTCTTGTACGCGCGCACCAGCTCGTTGGCGACGGTCACATCGCTGACCCGGCCGCTGTTGAATGCCTTGGCTATCGGGTCGGGCAGATCAAGCAGGGTGACATGCAACGTCACGAACGCGCGCGACTTTCCCAGCTTGCGTGCAACGTCAGCTTGCGAGTCGCCGGCGGCAAGTCGGCTGCCGATCCAATCAGCCAATTCACGCGCCGTCAGATCTACGCGCTGCAGGTTCTCGATGATCTGGTCTTCGGTGGCAAAGTCGTTGTCGATGAACGCCTTCACGGTAGACAGGCCAGCCAGTCCACATGCCCGCCAGCGGCGCTCGCCGTGGTTGATGAAGTAGCGGCCGGGAGCTTTAGGATTGGCACGTACAGAAATGGGCGATTTCTGACCACGCACCTTGATCGAGTCCGCGAGCTCGCCGAGGCTCTCGGCGCTGTAGCCCGGATTGCCATCGCGGCGTGGTTGGGCTGGGTCCGGATCAATGAGATCGCGCGAGATCTCCAGCGGGGTGCCGGCAGGCGCTGCAGATGCAGGGGAGGGCTTGGTGAGCAGGGTTGATAGGTTGCCAAGCTTGCCAAAGCCCCCGGTCGGCTTGGTCGCGGCAGATGCCGCCTTGCTGGTCATTGCGTGATCTCCATCTTCTCGAAAACGTAGTCGGCGAACTGGCGCACCTCTTTGATTGCGTCGCGCGCAGCGGTCTTTTGTATGCGCCACACGGGCACGCCAGCTTCCAGCGCATCTCCAATGCTGTCGCGCAAGCCAACTTTCACCGGCATCACCAGCTCTGGGTAGGACTCACGTAGCGAGGCCAAGTTGGCTTGGTGCCGTGGCTTACGAGCTTCCACCTTGTTAGGAAGCATCCCCAGGAACTGCAGGTGCGGATTCCGCTCCAGCAGGTTGTTCATCACTGCGAACATCTTTCCCATGCCGCGCACGCTGTACGCCTCCATTTCAATAGGCGAGAGCATGTAGTTGGCGGACATGATGGCGGCAGTCATTCGGACGCCCAGTGCCGGCGGCGTGTCGATGAAGGCGACATCAAAATATTCGCCAAGGACGGCCATGGACGCCTTGAGCGCATCGCAAGCCTGGTCAGCAGTCAGCGGTTGCTCGATGTCGATCAGCGCGGGGTCCGCGTGGATCAACGTCAGGCCGGAGTTGTCGCGGGCGGAGAAGTGGGCTCGAACCGCGTCGGCCGAGTCGGTGAATAGCCGCGAGGCGGCGTAGCCGCTGTCGTGGGCTTCCAAAGTGAAACTGGCGTCCCCTTGGGCATCCAGGTCCACGACCGCAACTCGCAGCTTGCGCTTCTCGGTGAAGTCTTGCGCCAGGTGACAGGTGGCGAAGGTCTTGCCTTGGCCTCCCTTCTGGATCGCGATGACGATGGTTTTCATGGCTTGTTGGCCCTCTCTCGTTTCTGCATGGCTTGCTTCTCCCACTTCTTGACGATCTCGACTTGGTGAGCGGGCAGGCTGACGGTGACGCGTTGCAGTCCACCAGGTAGAACACGCTGAGCCGCCCGCCACACGCGTGTCACGGCCTGGGACACGGCGCCTTTCGTAATCCCAAGCTCGGCCACGAACTCCTGCTGTGAGCGCCCATGCACCAGCACCCCTTTGGCGATCTGTCGTGTGCGCTCGCCGGCGTCCAGGCTCTGAACCGCAAGTTCGAACTCATGGAGCGTGAGTCGTCTTCGTCCTGCCATCTGGTTTAGCTAAACAAATCATTCAGGCGAAAAAAAACCGAGCGCGGCATCTCGGGCTCGGCTTGCGCTTCAGCGCAGCGTGTAGGGGTCAGTTGTGGCGACTTTATAGGATAGGACGGCCAGTGCGACGAACGCCAGGACGAAGCCTGCAGCTCCAAAAACCAAGCCTGCAACGACGCAGACGAAGCCCAGCACGAAGCGAAGCCACGGCCAGCACGCAAGGAACATGACCCATCCAAGGGGCGCTTGCGTCTTGACGTCGTCAGAGCGGTTCACTGCATCGTCCCTTCGTGCCTGCTGACACAACCTTGAGACCTTTAAGATCTCGCCCGCTGTAAATATCCACGGCAGCAGTTCCAACAGGCTAAATCCCGGGGAGGGGAGTTTAGCTTGACTTGCCGGCTGGATGTTTAGCAGCTTAACAACGAGGCCTGTCGTCTTGGTCCACTACATCATCTTCTTCACAAACGTACTGCGGCTATTAGAGGAACAAGGACTGACAAAACACGAACTCTCAGCGAGAGCAGACGTGTCGCTTTCCTTTGTGTCAGACATAACAAGAGGTACGGGGAACCCTTCCATCAAGGTGATGGAGAAGATCGCAGCAGCGTTGGAAACACCGTTGCCATTCCTATTGGAATGCACCGATATGCCGAGAGACGCTCTCGACCGCCTGGCCGGAACCAAGTTCTTCAGTAGCGTTCCTGACGGCTACCAGCGCGTGTCGGCCGTGGTCTCGGACTACCACGCCTTCCTTGTTAGTGTTTACGCCGAGCAAGCTCAGGAGCAGCTGCAACGCTAAAGCAGCGCAGTTCCAACACACTTCGTTTCTACCGATTTAGCGAAATAGTTGTGTTGCAAAAGCGTCCGTTATAACGTATCTCCCGCGCCGCTTTCAGCGGCGATGGAAGTGCATTACCGATGGACCAAGAAGTTGTCAGTGTCGAAAGCCGCGCCAAGCAGAAGCTGGAGCGCGACATGGGTCCCGAGCTGCTGAGGGCCCTGAACGATCCGCTGACCAATGAGCTGATGCTCAACCCCGACGGGACGCTGTGGCTTGAACGCCAGGGCGAGCCCATGCGCCAAATCGGCACAATGGCCGCGCACAGGGCGCAGGCGATCTTGGAGATAGTCGCCGGCATCTACCGCAAAGAAGTCACCAAGGGCACGCCGCTGCTCGAATGCGAGTGGCCTTTGGGCAATGCTCGCTTCGCTGGTCAGCTCCCGCCCATCGTGCCGCGGCCTTCCTTTCAAATCCGCCGGCATACGGTGGTGGTGATCCCGCTAGAGGACTACGTCGCCAAGGGGATCATGACCCAGGCCCAGTTCGACGTGATCGTTGAAGCGGTCCGCCGGCGCCGGAACATCCTCATCTCTGGCGGCACCGGCTCTGGCAAGACGACGTTGGCAAACGCCATCCTTGGCAAGCGCGTGCTCATCTTCCCCGGGGACCGCCTGATCATCATCGAGGACACGGGCGAGATTCGGTGCACGGCGAAGAACTACGCGCAGTGGCACACCACGTCCACCACCAGCCTGCGCGACCTCATCAAGCATGCGCTGCGCGCGCGCCCCGACAGCATCATCGTGGGCGAGACCCGCGGGGCTGACGCGCTGGATCTCTGCATGGCCTGGAACACCGGCCATGAAGGCGGCATGGCCACGATCCATGCGAACAACCAATTTGCCGCTTTGAGCCGCTTGAAGCTGCTCATCAGCATGCACCCCGAGTCCCCGAGGCCGATAGAGCCTGTGATCGCCGAAGCGGTCCATCTCATCGTGCAGATCGCCAAGACACCGGAGGGTCGCCGCGTCCAGGGAATCCTGGAGGTCTCCGGTTTCAGGGACGGCGACTACATCACCAAGTCCCTCTAGTTCTCCTCGCTTTTCTCCACCCTCAAGGAGCTGTCATGGCCTCCAATGCCCTCGCTCGCCCATTTTTTTCCAAAGCCGCCCTCATCAGCATGGGTGTCCTGCTCCTGCTGGGTGGGCTGTTGTTGATGCCTCAACATGCGCACGCCGCCGTAGGCGCCGGCGGCAACCTGCCATGGGAAGACCCATTTACCCAACTCCGGGCGTCCGTTACTGGGCCCGTGGCTTTCACGGTGTCCATCGTCGGCCTGATCGTTGCCTTCTCCATCCTCATATTCGGCGGTGAGCTGAACGCGTTCTTTCGCACATTCATCCTGATCGTGCTCGTGGTGTCAGTGCTGGTGGCTGCGCAAAACGTGATGGCCAACTACTTCGGCCGCGGCGCGGAAATCGCGCTGATCGACGCCACCGCTACGGGCGCAGAGGGCTGAAGCAATGGCTCTGCGCAAGATACCAATCAGGCGTGCCGGCAACCGGCACAACCTCTTCATGGGCGGCGACCGTGAATTGGTGATGTTTGCCGGGGCGCTGGCAGCGTCCTTGATCTTCACTGCGCAGACCTGGCTTGCCACGGGCTACGGCCTGGTTATGTGGTTTACGGCGCTGTGGTCGCTTCGAGAGATGGCGAAGAAGGACCCGCTCATGCGGAAGGTCTACATCCGTCATCTCCGCTACAGCCAGGACGTCTATCCCGCTCGCTCGACGCCGTTCCACAAGAACACGCGTCTGCAAAGGAAGCTCTACAGATGATTGCCGTTGAAACTACAGCCATTGCGACCGCGTGCGCGGGCGCGGTGATGGTGGCAGCGCTGGTAGGCCGCATGCGAGCCGCCGACGCCGAAATGCGCCTCAAGCGCCACCGGTCCAAGGATGCAGGCCTACCCGAGCTGCTGAACTACGCCGCCGAGATTGAGGACGGGATCATTGTCAACAAGGACGGCTCGTTCATGGCGTCCTGGCTTTATCGCTGTGCGGACCAAGACAGCGCCACCGAGGCCGAGCGCGAGGCCATGTCTTTCCGCATCAACCAGGCGCTGGCGCCCCTCACCAGCGGCTGGGCCATGAGCGTTGACGCCGTGCGACGCGAGGCCACGGACTACCCGCCGCGCGATGCCTCGCATTTCCCTGACCCTGTGTCGGGCGCCATCGATGAGGAAAGGCGTCGGGATTTCACAAAGCCAGGCTCGACCTACGAGGGGTATTTCGTCGTCACGTTCACCTGGCTTGCCCCGCTACTAGCGCAGCGCAAATTCACTGAGTTGATGTTTGACGACGAAAGCGTCAAGCCAGACAGGACCACGCAAACATACCTGCTCATTGACCAATTCAAGTCGCGCATTGCAGCTATCGAAAACCGGCTTTCTTCGGCTTTCAAGCTGACGCGGCTGCGCGGTCAGGCGATGCAAGACGAGTTCAACGTGAACTACACGCAAGACGATCTGCTTTCTTGGCTCCAGTACTGCATCACAGGCATTCATCAGCCCATTCGCCTGCCCAACAACCCCGCGTACTTGGACAGCGTGATCGGTGGCCAGGACTTCGTGCCGGGCAGCATTCCCAAGATCGGCCGCAAGTTCATCCAGTGCGTCTCCATCGACGGATTCCCTCTGGATAGTTATCCGGGAATGCTGCAGGCGCTGTCCACCCTGCCTGTCGAGTACCGCTGGAGCAGCCGCTTCATCTTTCTCGACCAACACCAAGCCCGCAGCTATATGGACGCCTTCCGCAAGCGGTGGAAGCAGAAGATCCGCGGCATCTTCGATCAGATGTTCAACACCAACTTTGGCGGTGTGAACCAGGACGCGGTGACGATGACGGCCGATGCTGAGGCGGCCATCGCCGAGATTGATAGCGGCCTAGTCGCGGAAGGCTTCTACACGAGCGTCGTCGTGCTGATGGACGAAAGCCGTGAAAAGCTCAAGGTTGCGGCCGATCTTGTTGAGAAGCGTATCCAGGGCTTGGGGTTCACCGCGCGCATCGAAGAAATCAACAACATGGAGGCGTTCTTCGGAAGTCTGCCGGCGCACTGCGTACAGAACGTGCGCCGTCCGATGGTCAACACGATGAACCTGGCTGACATGCTGCCTACGTCGAGCATCTGGACTGGCAGCGCGCATGCGCCGTGCCCCCTGTACCCGAAGAAGTCGCCGGCCCTCATGCAGTGCATCACCAAGGGCCGCACGCCGTTCCGCTTCAACGTGCATGTGCGCCAGCTCGGTCACACGCTGGTCTTTGGCCCGACCCGGGTTGGAAAATCCACGCTCTTGGGATTGTTGATCGCGCAATTCTTGCGCTACCACGGAATGCGGATTTTCGTGTTCGAAGCCGGCATGAGTGCGTATGCGCTCACGAAGGCGGTGGGAGGCATGCACTACGTCGTCGGTGGCGAGACCGACAAGCTGCAGTTTGCACCGCTGCAGTACTTGGAGACTCGTGGTGACCTGGCCTGGGCCATGCGGTGGATCGACCACATCCTGGCCCTCAACGGCGTGAACACCACGCCAGACCAGCGCAACAAGATTGGGACCGCTCTTGTGAGCATGCACAACAGCGGCTCCAAGAACGTCTCCGAATTCGTGTCGCTGATCCAGGACGAAAAGGTCCGTGAGGCCATGGAGCAGTACACCGTGGACGGCTCTATGGGCTATCTCGTGGACGCCCCATCGGACAACCTGCAGTTCTCCCGTGTCAATACGTTTGAGCTGGGCGAAATCATGGAAATGGGCGAGAAGTACGCCCTGCCGCCAATGCTCTATTTGTTCCGTCGCCTTGAACGGAGCCTCGACGGCAAGCCCACGGTGGTGTTCATCGACGAGGCGTGGCTCATGCTCACGCACCCGGTGTTCAAGGAGTGGATTCGCAAGTGGCTCAAGACCTTGGCGAAGCTCAACTGCACGGTGATCCTTTCGACGCAGAACCTCAGCGATGCGTCCACGTCAGGGATCTTCGACGTGCTTGTGGAATCGACGGCAACGAAAATTCTTCTGCCCAACCCCAACGCCCACCAACCCGAGGCCAAAGACCTGTACCAACGCGTCGGCCTCAACTCACGCCAGATCGCCATCTTGGCGGAGGCTGCAGCGAACCAGGATTACTACGCAATCTCCGAGCAGGGAAACAGGCTTTTCCAGCTCGACTTGGGACCGCTCACGCTGGCCTTCGTGGGCGCCACTGACAGGGATTCCATCGCAACCATCCAGCAACTGGAGGCTCGTCTTGGCGATGCCTGGGTTCATGAATGGCTCGCACGCCGCGGGCTCAAGCTGGACGACTATCTGGAGGCAGCATGAGCGCCACAACCATGAAGGCCCGCGCCAGCGTGGCGCTGAGCCGCTTCAAGTATCTGTTCATCAAGCGGCCTGATACCGAGACAGCAAATCCGTACCTCAACGCTGCGAGGACGTGGAATTTGCATGTCGGCAGCGTGATCTTCAGCCGCTTCATGTGGCAGATGATGGCGCTGCTGGCCATGCTGATTGCCCTGGCCGCGGTCGGCGGCGTCGTCAAGATCGGCAGCATGAGCAAGTTCACGCCGTTCGTCTACGGCGTGGACCGCAACAGCCAACCCTATGCCCTCGGTGCAGCCGACGCTGTTGCTCAAGGCAGCGATCTTGTGATCCAGGCCGAGGTGCGGCGATTCTTCGAGGACATGCGGCTTGTTACGCCTGACGCTGCCGTGCAGCGCAAGGCGGTGGACCGCGTCTATTCCAAGATGACCGGCAGCGATGCCATCACCGCCAAGGTGAACGCCTGGTTCCAGGCAAACCAACCTTTCCAGCGCGCTCAAGACTTCGTCGTGAGTACCGAGGACTTCTCGGTCCTGCGCTTGAGCAAGGAAACGCTGCAGATCGACTGGACAGAAGTCACCTATGACCGAAAGGGCGTACCCACCGGCCCCAAGGTCAAGTACCGCGCCAGCGCCACCTACTACGTCGTTGAACCGACCCTAGAAACGAAGCGGGAGGAAATGGAGCTCAACCCGGCGCGCATCTTTATCCGCGACGCCAACTGGACCGAAATTAAGTGAGCGGGGCCACCATGAAACAGCATCTGATTGCCGCGGCCTGCGTCGCACTGTTAGCTGCGCCGCTGCTTGCGCGCTCCGACGAACTGGCCGACAAGTACTTCGCCGGCCGCCCGAACCCAAAGCTCACGAAGCAGGAAAGGGACGCCCTGGCCATCACAAAGCGCTGGTCTGCCAACTCTGCAACCGGCTTGGCACCCGTGCCCGGTCCCAACGGCGTGATCGTGTTTTCCTTCGGCACGCAGCAAGCCAACCTCGTGTGTGCTGTGCTCGACGGCTGCGACGTTGCGCTGGAGCCCGGTGAGCTGCTGCAGGACCTCAAGCTACTCGACAAGGAGCGGTGGCACGTCGATCCGGCTGTCATGGGCACCGGCGCCAACATGACGGTGCACTTGGTGCTCAAGCCCATGGACGTCGGCCTGCGGACCTCGCTGTTCGTCTACACCGACCGCCGCATGTATCACATCGTCCTGCGCTCGCACCGCAGCGACAACATGCCGCTGGTGGCATTTACGTACCCGGAGGACGCCCGCAACAAGCTGGCCGCCGTGCAGGCCCAGCAGCGAGCCGCGCAGCAGCAGCGCCAAGAGCGGACCATCCCTGCAACCGGCGAGAGCCTGGACGAGCTGTCCTTCGACTACGACATCAAGGGTCCGAAGCACCTCAAGCCGGCGCGCGTCTACAACAACGGCCGCAAGACCGTGGTGGAGATGCCGCCGGACATGCAAAACGGCGAGCTGCTGTCGCTGCTAGTGCTGCGTGAGGGTGGCGGCGTATTTTCGGATGACAAGCTGGAGAGGCTGACAACGCGGTTTGTGAATGGCCGGTACACGGTTGATGGTGTATTCGACAAAGCCATCCTCGTGGCCGGTGTTGGCAGCGATCAGGAGCGCGTGGAAATCACCCGGAGGGCCAAGTAATGACGCCCCGCAACATCCTGGCTGCCGCGGCGCTTTCGCTGGCGCTGGCCGGCTGCGCCACCACCAAAACCACTGACCTGCCGCACGGCGGCTTTCTGCCGGCGCGCATCGACCCGCAGCCGCTGGTGAACGACGCCGTACGTCAACTGTCCTTGCTTTACCCGCCTGCAAAGACTCGGCTGCTGCTGCTGCAGGACGCCCCCGACGCCTTCGGCCAAGCCCTGTTGAAAACACTGCGCAGCAGCGGCTACGCGGTGCAAGAGAAGGACGCCAAGGGCACGCCGAGCGAGGCCCAGCCGCTGCGATACATCGCAGACCAGGCCACGGGCCTGAATCTGTACCGCGTGGTGGTGGCTGTCGGCAGTCAGTCGCTGGCACGCGCATACACCGAAAGCAACGGCACGCTGGTCCCGGCAGGTGCTTGGGTGCGCAAGGAGTAAGGCATGTCGAAGCCTGACCTCATGTCGCCCAGCGCGACGCCCGGCCAAGCAGGCGTCAGGCGCGTCAACAAGGTGCCAATGATCTTGCTCACCGGGGCGCTTGCCGGCTTCGTGAGCGTCATGGCGGTGGTGGCCTACCAGCGCGCGGCCGCTCAGCACGCAGAAACGGCGCCCGCGGAGCAGCCGAAGAAGACGAGCGCGGCGAGCTCGCTGGCCATGGCAAAGGCCGTAGTCGGAGATCCTGGCGGCGCCATCGTGAATGCGCGCGTGCAGGCGCCCCCGCCGGCTGCAAGTGGCCCTGCCAGCGCGCCTATTCAAGTCGCGCGGCCCAGCCAGGAGGATCTAGACCGACCGCCTCGACCGCAAGGTGGGCCTGATGTGAGCACAGGCGTCGACCGGCAGTACACCGGCAGTGGCGCGGGCGCTGGCGGTCAATCGGAGCGCGTTGACCAGGCCGCAGAGCAGATGCAGCAGGCGCGCATGCAGCAGTTCATGGCCGCGGTGCTCGCGCCCAGCAGCGTGACGGTGAAGCTTCAACAACCATCGCAAGGTAGTGGTCCAACCGGTGCGCCTGCAAACCGAGAAGAAATGCTCGCCCGTATGGCGCAGCTTCAGCAGCAAGCCGAGAGTGCCACGCAGGGGCAAGACCCGATGGCCGTTTACCGTGCGCGATTGGCACAGGTGCAAGCGGGCCTTGGTGGTGCAGGTAATGGCGTGCAGCCGTCGGCTGCAGTGCAACCAGCGCCAGCGCGAAACGGCATGGCGCAGTTCGACAACCGCCAGGGCGGCGACCGCTTCCGGCTTGACTCAACCGTCGAAGCCGCAGACACGCCGTACCTGCTGCGCGCTGGCAAGGTTTCGATCCCGCTGATCCTTCAAAAAGGCATCAATTCCGAGCTGCCAGGGCAGATCGAGGCAATGGTGTCCCGCAACATCTTCGACACCCGCACCGGCCAACACCTGCTGATTCCGCAAGGCACCGTGGCCCAAGGCGCGTACTCCAGCGAAGTCGTCTACGGCCAAGCCCGTGTGCTTATCGCCATCCAGCGGCTGATTTTCCCGGACGACAGCGTGATGGACTTGGGCGCGATGCCTGGCGCTGACTCCGAAGGCTACGCCGGCCTGAAGGACCGAGTGGACAACCACTATGTGCGGATCTTCGGCTCAGCCTTCTTGATGAGCGGCGTTACGGCCGGCATTGCTTACAGCCAACGCAGCAGCCAGAACCCCTACGGCGCGCCCACGTTCAGCGGCGCATTGAGTGAAGCGGTAGGCCAGCAGCTTGGCCAAGCCACCGCGCAGATGCTCAACAAGAACATGAACCTGGCTCCCACGCTGCAGATCCGACCTGGCTACCGCTTCACCCTCGTGGCGGCCAAGGACCTGCGTTTCCCCGGCCCGTACAAGGGCACGATCCCAAGGAGTGTTGAATGAAAGCTCGCTTCATTCCCGTGCTTGCCGCGGCGGTGTTGTCTGTCGCTGCTCATGCCCAGAACGGGATTCCGACCACGGACCCAAGGGCTGCGATACCGGCGCCGGACTCGCTCTATATCGCTGACCCAGCAACCCGGGTTGTCATCACGCGGCTGCTGGAGTTCCACAAGCAGCAGACGCAAGAAAGCATGCTGCTGATGCAACGAGTGATGCAACTGGAGGGGCAGCTCAATGCGCTGACTGCGCGCAATTGCAACTGTGGGACCACTAACCAGGAAGGGGGCGCGCGATGAAAACTCGCATCACGAAGTTTGCTGCCGCCGCCGTCCTCGCCGCGGCAACGCTGGGCGGGCAGGCCCAAGCGCAAGGCGTGAGTGGCATTCCGACAGGTGACATTGGCAACTACGTCCAGAACACCATTGCTGCGCAAGAAGGCATCAAGCAGACGATGCAGCAGGTGGAGGAATACAAGACGCAGCTGCAGCAGTATTTCTTGCAGATCAAGAACGCCGCAGCGCCTGCAGCCTACGTGTGGGACCAAGCCACGCGCACCATGGATCAACTGCGGGATGCCATGTACACGTTGGAGTACTACCGGCGCCAGATCGGCGACATCAATTTCTATCTGCGCCAGTTCAACGACACCAGCGACTACCGCCAGTCGCCGTGTTTCAAGAAAGGAGGCTGTACCGCGGAGGACGTGGCGCAGATGCGTGGCCGACAAGACGTGCAATCCACTTCGCAAAAGAAGGCCAATGAGGCATTGCTGCGAACGGTAGATGCCCAACAACAGGCGATGCAGGCTGACGCGAAGCGCTTGGAGCAGCTGCAGCAGAACGCTCAGGGTGCTCAAGGGCACATGGAGGCGATTGGCGCAGCAAACATGCTGGCCAGCCAGCAGTCGAACCAACTGCTGCAGATGCGCAGCCTCATGGCTGCGCAGAACGCGGCGCTGGTGACGCGCATGCAAGCCCAGGCCGACCGGGAGGCGCGCGAGGACGCGGCAAGCGAGGCTGCCCGCAGCGGCACCTACACCCGTAGCGCACCGCGCGAGTGGTAAGCCTATGCGCCTTCGCTACACCCTTACCTTGGCCGTCGTGGCGACCTTCCTGGGGGCGTGCGCGCCGCGCCCCGAGGAAGAACCACCACCACCGGTAATGCCGGAGGTCAACGACGCGAACTGCAAGCCGGAGTTCGTCGCCGCCCTGCCCAAGTCAATTCGGCAGGCGTTTGGCTCAGCTTGCTTTCACCGGGGCACATACACCCCTAGTCCTCCCCGCCAATGGTGAGAAGCAATGACCACCACTACCCGCTATAGATTCACCTTGGCGTTGTTGTTGCTGCTGGCGCTGGCAACCTTCGCGCTCGACGCCCACGCCCAGGACAGCGCCGGGCTACTGGATGATGTCGCCGAGCGCTACAGGAACGCCGCTGCTGGCTGGGCCGGTGTCATCGTCGATGCGGCCTCCTGGGTGTTCTGGACCCTGGCCATCATCTCGCTCGTCATGACGTTCGGCTTCATGGCGCTTCGCCGCGCTGAACTTAGCGAGTTCTTCGCCGAGTTCGTGAAGTTCACGATGACGCTGGGCTTCTTCTGGTGGCTGCTCGTCAACGGCCCGGACTTCGCCCAACGCATCATGAATAGCTTGCGCCAGGTCGCGGGTAAAGCTGCTGGCTTGGGCGTGGGCGGACTCTCGCCCTCGGGCATAGTGGACGTTGGCTACCTCGTCTTTGCAAAAGTCGTTGACCAAACGACCTGGTGGAAGCCATGGGACAGCCTGATCGGTCAGGTTTTGGGCATTGCAGTTCTCGTGTGCCTGCTGATCGTTGGCATCAACATGCTGCTGTTGCTCATCTCGGGCTGGGTTCTGGCATTCGGCGGCGTGATCTTCCTTGGCTTCGGTGGCGGCCGGTGGACCTCGGAGATGGCGATTAACTACTACCGCACCGTGCTGCATCTTGGTGTGCAGCTCATGATCATGGTGCTGCTGGTGGGCATCGGAAAGTCGCTTGTTGACGACTACTACGCCCGTATGGGTCAGGGCATGGTTACGCTGAAGGGACTCGGCGTGATGATTGGCGTCTCCATCACCATGGTGGTCCTGGTCAGCAAGTTGCCCGGGTTCATCGCCAGCGTCGCCACGGGCGGCCCTGTCGGCGGCGGTGGGATCGGCACGTCCGGTGCGGGGATGATCATGGGGGCTGCCGGCATGCTGGCCGCAGCCGGCGGCATGGCTGCAGCCATGGCCGTAGCTGGTGCTGCACAGGCCGCCGGCGGCGCACAAGCCTTGATGGCAGCTTTCAAGGTTGCTGGCGAAGGCGGTGGCGGCGGTGGTGGCAGCGGAGAAAGCAGCGGCGGGGGCGGTATCCCTGGCCTGGAGTGGGAAGGCGGCAGCGGGGGCAGTGGCGGTAGCGACTCCAGCGGAGGCGGGGGCGGAGACGGCACGAACTCGCCGTTCTCGAAGGCGGCCGGCTTCAACGGCAACGGTAGCGAAGGCTCGGACACGGCATCAAGCTTGACGGTTGAATCCGGCGGTGGTGAACAGCAGGCCCAAGGCGGTTCTACTGCTGGTGCTACCGGCGCCAGCGGCGCAGGCGCTGCAGCTGCTGGACGTGGTGCGGGTGGAACATCCGGCGGCAACAAGCCGTCTTTTAGCCAGCGCATGGACGCCGTGCGCAACCAGCTCGCGCGCGGCGCGGCTCAGGTGGCGCGTGAGAAGGCCAGGGGCGCGGTCTCGAACTTCGCACAGCGCGTTGCCGACACGCCTGGTGCACAGATCGCATCAGCGATCCGCGGCGAAATTCCTGCCACGCGAGGTGCCGGCGCTGCGGGTTTTGCATCGACGCCGGCGGGCGGCCCGAGCTTCGACGGGGACAACTTGGCAGGCGACGCCAACGCCACGGTCTTTGATGCCGACGCCGAGGTCGCAGCGTTCGCCGAGGGCGCCGACCAGCCCGAACCTCCTGACGTCGAACCGGGCACGGTCGACGGGGAGGACATGTTCGACAGCGACTCCAACAAGGCGTGACGATGAAGCTTCTGATTCTGGCAGCGGCGGCGGCCTGCTTTTCTGGCGGCGCCTCAGCCCAAATGTTCACCGGCGACACGAAGCTCTCGTGCGAAGCTATCTTGTGCCTTTCATCGGGCGTGCGGCCTGGCGAATGCCAGCCGTCCCTGAGCCGGTACTTCGGTATCCACCGCCGCAAGTTGCGCGACACCTTCCGCGCGCGGTTGGACTTCCTCAACCTCTGTCCCGTAGCGCAGCAGACACCTGAAATGCGCTCGCTGGTCGCGGCCATGTCCCAGGGCGCCGGCCGCTGTGATGCGCCCTACCTCAACGCCACACTGAGCTATGGCGGTGGCATGGACGGCGGCCCGGTATACATCGGCAACACCATGCCGGGCTATTGCCAAGCTCTCTACGGCCACGCGTATTCGGGCTACCAATCCACCAGCACCTTGCCGGTGTACGTGGGCATGCCCGAACGCGGCGGATATTGGGTGGAAGCCTGGGACTACGAGCGCGCCTTGGCCGAGTACAACGCCCGTATCGCAGCCGAAGACGCGGCCAACTCCGGCAACGGCTGGTGGTGGCGCTGATGCTGGCGGCCGTTGCTGACCTCCCGCCGCAGATGCAAGAGCGCGTTGTCTGCTCTATCGCTGCTGCGGCGAAGTACGAGATCCCGGCGAACCTGCTGCTGGCCGTGGCCGAGCAGGAGAACGGCAAGCCGGGCCAGTGGGTGCGGCACGCCAACGGCGCGGTCGATGTAGGAGCGATGCAGTTCAGCACCGGATACCTGCGCGAATTGGCGCGCTACGGCATCACGCCCGAGGACGTAGCTGCCCGCGGCTGCTACCCCTACCAGCTCGCCGCGTGGCGGTTGCGCATGCACATCAAAAATGACAGGGGCGACTTGTGGACGAAAGCAGCGAATTACCATTCCCGCACGCCTCGGTTCAACCGGGTTTATCGCGGCCACATCACGCGTAAGGCGCTCAAATGGGCCGATTGGCTGGAAAAGCGGTTTGCCACGGTTGATGTAACCTCGCAGCACTCAACCATTTTCCAGTCCAAATCGGACCAGGCATCAAAAACCAATTATCCGCCGGTAATCTTCAATATGTCATCAATTGCCGCTTCGTCGTTGTCATCTGGGTTATCAAAGCCGTAAAGCTCATTTATGCTTAGTATCTCACTGTCGTCGGGATCGCTTTCGTCGGGATCGTCTGAATCCGATTCGCCATTATTTGCAAAGGAAAATGCCGGCACAAACGTGTCATCCGCATCGTGGCCAGATAGCGGTTGTAGGATTGCATTCGCGCATGCCTGAGCCTGAAAGTTCGCTGCGTCCACTGCTCCTTGGATGTCGACACCACGGGTCACGCATGCCGAATTGATTTTGTGCCAGCCTTGAACTTCCTGAGGTGAAGTATCAACTCCCTTCCTTCGCAAATGGTTGGCTGTCAAATGCGACGCAACTAATGTTCCCTCATCCTGCTCTAGCTTCGTATAGGCGCTGAACTGACGAGGAAGGTTTGCCGTTCCGTTCAAGTCGTCTGCCATTGTGAACCCCCTGTGTAAAATCAAAAAATTCGCTGGTTGCAAGCAGAAAGCGGTCGACCCGGAGGAGCGACTGCTAAAACAGGCTGAAAGTTTATATAAATAAAATTTGTAACTGTGTCCTTTACGCATTCAATAGGGTTAATCCTGAAGCACTGCATGTTCTCGAAGGACGTACATGTACCTCGAAGCTGCGGGTGGGCACATCATCAGCGGTGGTTCTGGATGTATTCCACAAGTTCAGCGGCAGGTTTTGAATGGCTACCGCTGAAGCCCACGTCCTCTGCGAATTGCTGGGCCTTGTGCTTGAGCAGTTCGACATCCTGCATGCGCCAGGTTTCAGCCAGCTTCTCGAACTCTGGCCCGCCGTTGGCCAGGTGCTCGTGAACCTCACGTCGCGCCAGCATTGCGTCCATTCGCAGCACCCGCACGCAATCCTCAAAGGTCGCTTCGTCCACGCCGCGCAGCAGTGTGAGATCGAATGGGAATCGCCACCCGTTGTAAAGGCCCAGTAGGAAGCGCGCGACGCGACCGCATTGACCGGAATTGCCCTTGGCAATCTTGAACAGCCGCTGCAGCGCCTGCACGCCCACGTCCTCTAGTCCATCCCGCCCATCGGCCACTGACGCTGTGGAGCCGGCCTCGGCAAAGCGCCTGGCGGCCAGCGCGTGCAGTCGCTCCGCATCCGCCAGCGCCGCGGTCGGATCTCGCTTATCGTCCTCCAAGACCCGGGCACGCAACGCGTAGGTCGTATCCGGGTCGTGCACCAAGGCTTGCGCCGCGCCCCGATAGTCGTGCGCGTCGAAGTCGAAGGCTGGAGCTAGTGCGCGGACCTTGCCGCTGGTGAAGTCTTTCAGTAGCTGCTCAAACTCGGCTACCTGCTCGCTTGGTACCTGCAGCGTGATCGTGACTGGTGGCTGATACGGGGAGTAGTTGTCAGATGCCATAAACCACCTCTCGGTATTACAGTATTTGCTACGTCGTTAAATACTATCCCCACTAGGGCTTGAAGCCATAGCACTCGGGGTGCCTATCGCAATTTCATCTCCCTCGGACGGAAGAAAGGCAGCAAATTTGTTAAGCAATGCGTCACGCTCGTCTTGATAGGCATCGTTCCAAGTAGCGAAAAAAGCTTCCCGAACTACATCGACTGGCATGAATCCCAGTCGTTCAGCGACAATTGAAAAAAGCAAATGAGCGTCTCGATTTGCCATCCGCGTTTGCTGCAAAAGCTGAACTACATTTGCCGCTTCAGCGAACGGTTGATTGAGTCGAACAGCTAAGCGTCCATGTTCCGCTGTTGCTTCGATACAGCGATCAAAGACGTACGCCTCAGGACTAGCACCTGGGAGACGGTAAACATGATCTTCGGCACTTTCATTTTGTCGCGAATCACCATCAAGAATACAAATTGACGGAAATCTTCTTGCTGGGCTTTGATTGTGATGGCGGTTGATTTTCACAGCCGTTCCATCGCCTGCCATAGGATGAACCTCTATCGCATCCACAGCGATGCTTCTGCGACTGCGTAACATCGCCCGAATCCAAGCTGCTGCAAATTCATCTTCGCAAAATATCGCAAGGCGGGCATCAATCTGTCCCGTAATTGCTCGGAGAGAGCCGATGTCCAGTTTGCCTTGAAAGACACGCCCATTAATTGATGCCCATATTGCTTCGGCAGGAAGAGGGAGAAGCGCGTCATTAGAGTGGGTGGTGAAAATCGCTTGAATATTCTTTCTTTGTGCAGCCTCAATCAAATATTCAACAAGTCGCACCGTTGCAACAGGATGCAGACCGTTCTCAATTTCTTCGATCAGCACGAGGCTGTTCTGCTGCATCGCCTCGATTTGCATGACCATTCGAATAATGCTCGACTCGCCCGCTCCAAAATGGAATTCGGAATAACCAACGCCACCATCGGTTTGCCCGGTCAGGAGCGATACTCGACCGTTTCGGTCCACGCGGACATGTGAGTAACGGGAAATGTTCTTGCCAAGAATCTTCTCTACTGCGTCTACAACGGGGGCTTGAATTGATTCCACAAGCGAAACGTCGGGCTCAAACGATCCTGACGCACACCGCTGCATTTCCCGTCTTTCACTAGCGGGGACCGTGCGTGCAACGCCGAGCGTGATGGTAGGCCTTTCAACTGCGTCGCGTGACCACTTGCTGCTGTGGAACGCTGCCGTACGCCTAAAGGTATCATTTTGATTAACTGCCCGATCAATCAACTCGTATTCCATTTTCCAGTTCGCCATGCTGTCGTCGAACCGGCCGCTTTTCGTGAAGAACTGACGAGGCTTGATCGCTGAGTAGGCAGTAGCTGCTGCGCCTAAGATCGTTGTCTTGCCGCCACCGTTTGGCCCAATCAGCGCCGTTACGGGAAAATCAAAATTGACGGTTTGCTCGCGCAATCCTCGCACATGAACCAAATTGACTTTTAAGAGATATTTGCCGTATTGCTTGCGAGCAACTTTTTCGCGAAGCGTATTAATTGTGCTTTGCCGAATTTGGCTTTTAAAAGTGGCCATGTCGTTGTTATGTTTAAAAGCTGTAGCATGGCCGATTTGGTCCCTTTAGTAATCAGGCAATGGTCAAGTGCTCTAGCGCCTAGCCCCCAAATTCAATCTCGGTGAATTGTTCGACCAAATGGGATCTGTGAGGGACTGCGGCTCACGCCAGCACGGCCACGCTGATGTCGCGCAGGCGGCTGGTGTTAGGCGAGGATTACGCACTCGCCAGCGCACATTTCCTAGCAGCCGCACCTATCCTCAGAAGCTATGCACAGGGCTGTTTGCAAGTGCCTGTGAAGTGCACTAAGTGCCTGAGCCACAATGGTTTTTGCAGAGTGCTTGTAAATGAGGCACTGCTGCGCAGGTTTGGCTGATCGCGTTCAGCCTCAAACAGCGAAGCGCCGTAGGTCAAGGGAACGGCCGTTTTGTCCTCTACGATTCGCCCATTACTTGACAAGAGAGTGGGCGAGGGAGATGGACACGAAGGTTGACACGGCTGCGGCCGCCGCACATACGTTTATAAAAAAATGGGGACCAGGTGGACGGTCTTACGGGCTGTCCGAGCGTGCGGGAGCGCAGGCCCACTTCATCGACCTGTGCCGGCTTCTCGACGTCGATGAGCCTGGCGACCCAGAGAACTACTGCTTTGAGCGTGGCTTGAAGCGCACCGGCGCAGCGCAAGGTTGGGCCGACGTATGGAAGCGCGGATGTTTCGGCTGGGAGTACAAATCACCGGGTGCAAAACTGGATGTTGCACTGAAGCAGCTCATGCAGTACGCACTGCCATTAGAGAACCCGCCTCTGCTCGTGGTCAGCGACAGATTGCACATCGAGATCCACACCCATTTCACTGGAACTCCTAGCACCTGCCATACCATTTCGTTGGAGGATTTAGCCGACCCGTTGGCGCGGCAGTCCCTTCGTCAGGTATTTATCAACCCAGAAGCCTTTCGGCCCGCGCGCACGAACCGGCAGATTACTGAGGAGGCTGCGCGCACATTTGCTGAGACTGCAGCACGCCTGCGTGCTGCTGGCGTACCCGCAGCGCAGGTTTCTCACTTCCTCACTCAGTGCCTTTTTTGCTTCTTTGCGGAAGACGTTGGTCTTCTGCCAGCGAGGCTATTTGAACGGCTGGTGGGTGTATCGGTAGCCCCTGATCGCTTACGGGCACAGTTACAAGCGCTCTTCAGCACCATGCGCGACGGCGGCATGTTTGGCGTGGACGATGTGCCTTGGTTTAACGGTGGCTTGTTTTTGCAAGTCGAAGTTCCGCCCTTGGCCATAAAGGATGTGAAGGCGCTGCGCACAGCCAGCGCATTGAATTGGAGCGCCATTGACCCCAGCATCTTCGGCACGCTGTTCGAACGAGGACTGGACCCTCTGAAGAGAAGTCAGCTCGGAGCCCATTACACCGATCCCGCCACCATTGAGCGTCTGATCGAGCCTGTTGTGCGCCGGCCGCTGCTCGACGAGTGGAACCCATGCCGTGACGCCATTGCCGCAGCGCTGGCACGCAGTAAGCGGGTTGGCGATAAGGCACACCGTGAGGCCCAAGCTGCCTTCTCTGGGTATCTCGAACGACTGCGCGAATTCCGCGTGCTCGACCCCGCCTGTGGAAGCGGTAATTTTCTATACCTATCGCTCAAGGCTCTAAAAGACGTGGAACACCAAGCCGGCTTGGAGGCCGAGGCTCTGGGCTTGCAGCGGCAGATCGACGTGACAGGGCCGCACAACATGCTCGGCTTAGAGATTAATGAATATGCCGCGGAGCTAGCGCGTGTGACCGTGTGGATCGGCGAACTGCAGTGGCGCATCCAGCACGGCTATGGATTTCGCATGAACCCAGTTCTGCAGTCGCTGGACCACATCATGTGCGGCGACGCGCTAATGGCCCCAGATGGAACAGAGACAGCGTGGCCAATAGCAGACGTCGTGGTAGGTAATCCGCCATTCGTAGGCGACAAACGCATGCGTGCGGAACTAGGCGACGACTACACGCAGAATCTACGAGCTTTGTATGCCGGCCGTGTACCCGGTGGTGCAGACTTAGTGTGCTATTGGTTTGAGAAAGCTCGCGCCAACATTGAAGCGGGTACCTTGCAAAGAGCCGGACTCGTTGCGACTAGCTCCATTCGCGGTGGCCGCAATCGTGAGGTTCTGCACCGCATTGTCAATACATCTAGGATTTTTGAGGCATGGAGTGACGAACCTTGGGTGAACAATGGCGCTGCAGTACGGGTTTCCTTAGCAGCGTTCGGTAATAGCGAGCAGCGTGCGAAGTTAAATGGTGGCGCAGTAACCGCCATTGCAGCTGATCTCACTGCAGCAGGAAAAAATGGTCAAGATGATTTAACTCAGGCTGCAGCGCTTAATGAAAATTTCGGTGCATCGTATTTGGGCATCCAGAAAACTGGACCATTCGAAATTGACGGAGATTTGGCGCGTAAATGGTTGAAGCTGCCTAATCCGGATGGTTGCTCGAATAGCGATGTATTGCGCCCATGGTGGAACGGGCTTGATGTCGTGCGCCGAAATCGTGATATGTGGATTAATGATTTCGGCGTGGATATGCCGCTGAAGAAGGCCAAAATGTATGAGGCCCCTTTTGCTTATGTTCTGGAAAATGTAAAGCCTACTAGGGCAGGGAATCGCGAAGCTGGCACAACTGCCCAATGGTGGTTGTTTCATCGGCCTCGTCCTGCCATGAGGGAAGCGGTTGCTGGACTTTCTCGATTTATCGTTACGCCCGAAGTTTCAAAGCATCGAATATTTGCTTGGCTGCCCAGCGCTGTGATGCCAGACAAAAACTTGATCGTCATCGCGCGCGCTGATGATGCTACTTTTGGTATCCTGCAGAGCAGGATGCACATGGTATGGGCATTGCGCATGGGTACGTCGTTGGAAGATCGTCCTCGCTATACGCCAACTACTACCTTCGAAACATATCCTTTTCCTGCTGGTCTTACGCCCGCGGATACCGTCCATAAGCGCATTAAGACACTGTCTTCTGGAACCAGTATTCCAGCAAAGCTGCCAACAGATGTGCGAATGCATGCGGAGGCAATTGCCCTGGCTGCTTATCGTCTGGAGAGACTACGACAAAACTGGCTCAACCCGCCCGCGTGGATCAAGAAGGTAGCCGAGGTGGCACCGCTCGGTCAAAAAACGTCGCCGTATCCTGTTCGCATTATTCCGAAATCGGATTTTGAGAACGAGTTGAAGAAGCGGACTTTGACCAATCTCTATAACAAACCACCGGCCTGGCTTACTGAAGCCCACGCAGCTCTTGATGCTGCGGTGGCCGCAGCCTACGGTTGGACCGAAGCTGTGGAATTGCTGAGCGACGAGGAAATATTGCGCCGACTGCTCGCGCTGAATCAAGCCCGAACTGCGGGCCAGCATGCCTAGCGGCGCGACGGTGGATCGCAGCAAACTTGAATCGCTGAGCGCGATGTTGGACCAAATAGACCGGCTGCCAAAAGAACGCACCATGCCGCGGCGAGTTCCCTATCCCGATCTGCCGAAGGGCAAAAGCAGCTCAGCGAAGCGCCAGCGCCAATGGCTGTCGCTGCTGTGGTCCATTGAATCCGCAGCCGAAAGCGGCAAGCACGGGCTCAAGGGACTCACGGTCGCATTGGGCCGCATCATCGTCGCGCGGGAGTTGGAAGATTTCGTCCTCAATGCCGAGGAACATCACAAGCCGCCGCAAGACGTCGAGGATCTACTGTGGGACGAGCGCCTACCGCTCAACGCCGCCGGCCAGTCCATGCTGGATTTGATGCGCAAGCTGCCCCGCGCGCCGAGCGTCGAGATGAGCGAGACGGCCATTTTCCCGTCGCCTTGGGAACGGTGGCGCCTGTTCGCGGCAATAGGGGGGCTTGGCCAGGGCCGCCCATGGGGACCGTGGAAACAGGATCGCAATCACCGCGCCGTCGCTTGGAAGCCTTGGCCTGTCGTGTGGGTCGATAACGGCAACCACAGCACCATGGCCGCATTGGTGCGCGGCGGTGGCAAGCTGAAGTGCAAAGAAGCTTTTGACTTCACTCCGGTTCTTGAGGCGGTGCGAACCGATGGCATCACGTGGACACGTGCTGATGACGGCAGCGAAATTGGCCCTGTCCGCTCAATTCCAATGGCTGGAATCTTCCTTATAGGCCAGCATTTGGCTGGTATTGCCAAAATACAAAGTCCCGAAGACTAATAACTTGTTTTCACTGTTTTATGAAGCGAACACCATTGCTCTCTTTGCCTGACTATCAGCGGATTTTCCAGGTCGCCTACAGCGTCCTTGAAGCATCGGAAATCGCTATTACCCATAGGGCTTGCTTATTCTTTTCCTCAGTTGGCATGCTGCTGCTCAGAAAGGATTATAAGCTGCCGGCCACAATAAGTGTGGGATGCATGGCGTTGATGGTGGACGAGGAAAAAGACAGCGTCGTGGTGTACGGGCGCGAAGAGGAAGATAAATTTGTCTGCGACGAGAATGGATTCCATGCATGGGTCGAGTGCAATGGATGGATGATTGATTTTATGGCTCCTATCATGGGTGTAGCGTTTCGAGAGGACGGAGGCAATATAAAAGTTCCGCGGCGAATGCTGCAAAAACGACTCTCTGATCAAAAGGCAAGTCTTTCGGAGCTTCAGCGCGTCGGCGACTTCTTTGTCGTGCACGATATTTCACTTGCGGAAATAGTCCTCAATAACCAGCAATCCAACCAATTTGAAGACCTCAAAAATATTTGTTTGGAGTGGTTTCGCAGGCCACCCAAGGCACTGAGAAAAGACATCATGATGGGCGACAGCTACGTTGCAACTCCGAAACCGCTGACAACGGCGCGAGTACCTTCCATCGATGGGGTCTGGTAGCTAGGCATGGAAACAAGTTCTAAAGTCGTATGTGGTTTCGCAGGAAAGGAGAAGGTTTGTGATTGATAATGAAAATCTTAAAGTGGGCGAAGATATTATAGTGGTCAACAAAAAATCCTCAAGATACAACCAATTGGGAGAAGTGGATTACATAGTGCGTACCCCAGATGGGGAAATCAGGGTGGGTGTCATGTTTGGTTATGAGCGATGTTCATTTGGTATTTCTGAAATTGAGCGTGCATAAGGAGTGGGGGGCAAACGTAGGTGACGACAAGCCATATGCAAAACGCTAAAATTATTGGCTTTCAAGCTGGATAAGTCTACAATATTGAGTTTGCAACAGCTACAGCAACAGTAGAGAGGAAAGCATGGTTCCGAAATTTACAGATGATCCTCTTAGTGAGGAAGCCGAATTGTTATGCCCAAGCTGCGACGGCAACTACCTACATCATGAGCGCGTGGAAGTATACGATTGCGCTGAAGACGCTAATCGCGGGCTCGTTGTAGTGATCGAGGGCGAAAAAGCTGAGATTCGCACAACTCTCGATGGTAATCCGAGCAGGCGGCGACATGGTTTACGAGTCCACTTCCGGTGTGAACTTTGCAGTGCGAAACCAGTTTTCACTTTGGTGCAGCACAAGGGGCAAACGCTGCTTGAGATGAATAACTGAACACTGGGAAAACTCGCTTGTGGCCTATGCGATAGAGATATGGTGGTAATCGTGTGGACATGGCATAACCATCTGCCTCCCGTTTGCTGCAACAGTCTGCCATGGGTCGCCAAAATACGCGTTTCTAGGAAAACGCTGGGCAATTCAGGTCGCAGAATATGCGATTCAATGAAATCAAGGACTTGCGAAACATTTGTGAGTCGAAAATAAATTGCTCGGTGCCTCCGCTGGAACGTCAGTCGCAAACTATATCTTGATGTTTTTGTGTTTTTGAAATGAAGTTTGAAGCAATTTCCTTGTCCTATGGATCGGCAACCCGAAAAATTGTGCCGCGACTCAAGGGTAGAGTATTTCATATCACGAGCCCAGCCAACTTCATTTCGATAATAAAATCGGGGGCAATAAGCAACAATCAAAATGGGGTATTTCCGAAGAATTGGAATTGTAGTAGCTATTTTGCAAACAAGGGTTGCGTATCGGTCTGCGATCTCGTTAATAATAAAAAGCCGCGTGTAACTAGACAGAGATTTTTGTCAGACTATCGAATTTTTGGCCAGGGGTGGGGGGCGACGACTGTATTTATGTTTTTATCTCCGTTTGCCCATAAGCAGTTGATTACTTGGCGCTCTTGGCAGAAAGAAAAGGCCTACGGGCAACAAGTTGTCCCGGATCTGGAGTCAGGGTTTCCAGGTGAAATTCTTCTAGGTGATATCGAAGAGATTTGGTTTTTAACCATAACTGACATTAGAGTAAGCGAAGAATTGATAAAGGCCATGGAAAGTCCATTCATGAAAGCTGATTTATCGTTAAAATCCGAAGCGACCCTTAAATGGTGATTGTTGTTGATATTCGGACTGCGAAATTTAGCGTGTGGTGTGCGTTATGGGGTAAAACTCCCGAGCGGTGGCAGAGAATCGCGCTTGCGTCCGTGCTCTATCCAGCAGTTATCATCGGCCTTTCGGACAAACAGACTGAAGGACTGGTCCAGGCTAATGTAAGCCGTTCCGACCTGGCCGCCTGCTGTCGGCAAGGCCCGCAATCGGACTCCGGCCAACGCTAAATGGGTGCTGTGAGGGCCGTAAGTTGGCATCGTCCGGAAGACATTTCAAAGGGATATGCAAACCTTCGGCGCGGCTGCCATATCTTGTCAGCCGTGAGCAAACCTCAGCACTTTCCATTTCACCTGATGCGCCGCCTTTGCCCCGGCTACTGCACCCGTTTCTGCCCAATTGCCTGCCAGAGGAAGTATGCTGGGCTCTCTTTCGTGGAAATGCGGTACTCCTCGAAGGTCTTGTAACCAGCGTAGGCCGCGTACATCGTGGCGATGAGGCTGGCACCGGAGGTGGCGGTTGCTGCGGCAAGGCAGGCGACCGCGCCCAACCCAGTCAACACTCCCTTGCGTTTGAGTCGGCGGATGGCGCTGTCAACTTCGGTTAGTTGGATCTCCACCAACTCGTGCATGGCGTTCTCGGTCTTTTGACGGCGCTTTTCAGAGTCGGCTTCCAGCCGCAGTTCCCGATAGTGTTTCTCCAACTGCAGGCGAAACCGCCGGAACGCCTCTTCGTCTGACCGGGCGGCCATCAACCGCCCCATCGAAACGCTGTCGAAGATCGGCAAGTTGAGGTTTAGCCAGCCGCTGGACGTCGCCGTTGGAATGCTGCTGGACGTCACCTCCTCAGTGCTGTCGAGTACTGAAGCCGCGAAGCGGGACCGTGTCATGTACTGCGAGCCGAAGCGTGCTGACCACTGGATGTCGCGGCAGAGGGTTTCGAAGTGCATTCCCGCCGAACTGTTGACCGACTGCGACACCCACGCGTCGAACACTTCTCTCGATGGAAGCGTCTTGGGCATGCGCATCGCGACCTGTGCTCGCCCGGACTCCCGATCCCACGACACAACCTCCTGCTCAGCGAGGTTGTAGCCGAAGGCTCTTCCACGCTCCATGCCATCGAAGTCGATGCTAATCCTGCGACCGAGCTTGAGGTTCGGCTGAATCAACAAGCCTTTCGGGCTTGCGACGACCGACCTAACGTCGGCGGCTTCCTTGTAGAGCGCCCGCAGGTGAGGTGGCAAGACGCTTTCGAAGCCGTCGCTGGGAGCGTAGATCGGGATCTCAGCTGGCGCTTCGTCTTCAAGGGTGGTGGGGAAGAAGCGGACGTAGCCGTTCGCGACCAGAGATCGACAGGACAGCAGAGTTTTTGCCGCTTGGACGACTCCGTCCCGATCCAGTCTTTCTGGGTTTGGCATGCCGAACGCCTTGGACCATGCCGAAGTGATCTCATGGTCCGGCCGGGTCAACTTGAACAGCGGGTCGGTCATGATCACCGTGTCCAGATAGAAGGCGCCTTGCTTCAAGATCCTCTCGTCCGCGTTTTCGCCGACGAAGAGGCAGAGTTTTCCTGCCTCGGGAGAGACTTCCTCGAGCAGGTCGTCGAAATTGGCGATGCAGAAGTCGCGGTACTGCTTGAGTGCGATCTGCAACGCGACGTCCGAGACACCCTGGAACTGATCGGCAATCAGCGTCTTGTCCAGTAGCAGGCTGTTATTCAGGTGGCTATAGATGATCGAACCCATGAACGAAATTATCGGATGGGCGGTCCAGCGCGTAGCAAGTTGCCGCTTGTTTAATTCCCAACCTGTGTCGGCGCCGACGCAATTCGGTCGGCCACAACACCAACTCGTTTGGTGGCAGGTTCGGCCTCAACCGTGAAGGAAAATGAGCGGGAGGTCCATCGAAACGGCTGTGCGTGTGTACCGATCCGGCGCACCGCTGGAGGAGTGATTGAGATGTCATCCGTTGGAGACGGGCAGCCACAGGCCAGCCCCATCGAGAAAGGCGTCAGCACCGCGGCATCCGGACCGGCGGGCGCGCATTTCGAGCAGGAGGTTGCGGCCTCCTACCTGCTTGCCATGTTGTGTGGAGCACCGCCGCGCGGGATGCCCGGCGCACGGATCGAGACGGTAGATCTCCAGCAGGGCAACAGCGGGTACCCGTTGGACGACGTCATCGTGAGTGTGCTCGACGCCGCCGGGCAGCGAAAGTCGCTGGAAATCCAGGTAAAGCGGACAATCACCTTCAGCCCGAAAGACGAGGTCTTTATCAAGGTCGCCGGGCAGATTGCTGACACCGGCCAGACCGAACGCTTCAAATCTTCCACGGTGGAAATGGCCATCGCCGCGAGCCGTGGCTCAGCCAAGATCGAGGGGCCCTACCAAGACGTGCTGGCGTTGGCTCGCCAAGTCGACAGCGGCGCGACGTTCGCCCGAAACATCGGCATGCCCGGCGTCGGGAATCCTGACATGCGCCAGTTCGTCGCGACCTTCTCAGGGCACTTGGAGGCGAAGAAGGTTCCCTGCGATGACGAAGCGGTCTGGCAGCTTCTGCAACGGCTGCAGATTCTGGTCTTCGACTTTGAAGCGCCGGGCTCAGCGTCCCGAGACCTCGCCCGCGAGCGCTGCCGCGGTGCCCTTGCTCCCGAAGACGTGGCAAAGGCCGACGCGTTGTGGGCTGCCCTCACCGTGATCGCCTTCAATGCCGCGAAGCAGGGGGGAGCCGTTGATCGCTTGGCGTTGCTGGAGGCGTTGAAGCCCTACGGATTCAGGCTGGCTGGCGAACGGCGCCACGTGGAGGCCAGGCGCGCGCTTGCCGAGGCGTCCAGAGAGGCATTGGCTGACATCGAGGTCCGGGTGGGCGACGTGCAGTTGGCCCGCCTGCACTGGCTAGAGCAAGTCCGCAGCGCCCTGAGCGAAGGCCGCTACGTCGAGATTCGCGGAGAGCCTGGTGTCGGCAAATCGGGTGTATTGCGCCAAATGGCCGAGCTCATGCTGAGGGAAGGCCAGGTGATCGTGCTGAGCCCGAGCCGCTGCCCCGCGAAGGGCGGCACCGCGTTCTGCTCGTGCATGGGATTTCAGGGCAGCGCGCGCGAACTGCTGGCGGAGCTGGCAGCGGACGGCGGCGCCACGCTGTTCATCGACAACCTCGATTTCTATGACGAGGGCATCCAGGCGACCGTTGCCGATTTGATGCGGGCGGCTGCTGGCATCGCCGGTGTGTCCGTGATCGCCACGGCGCGCATTGGCTTCGGCGTCGATGACACGGACTGGCTCCCGGCGGACGCGCTCTCGACGCTGAAACGCGGCAAAGCAGTCGTCATTACAGACCTGTCCGAAGGTGAGCGAGACGAGCTACGCGTGAAGGCACCAGCGCTGGCACCACTGCTTGCGCCAGAGCACCCCGCGCGAAAGGTCAGCGGCAATCTGTTCCGCCTCGACCGCTTGGCACGGCGCCCGGCTGCAGAACAGGCGCTGCGCACCGAAGTTGAACTTGCGAATCTGTGGTGGAGCTATGCCGATGGCGTCAAGGATGCCGGCTGGCGCGATCGAGGCCGCCTTCTCGCATCCATGGGACAGCAAGCGCTCAAGCATCAGGAAGCGTACGACAGCACTGACGAACCCTCGCCGGCTGTTGAGGCGCTGGTGGCCAGTGGAACTCTTCGAGAACTGCAGCGCGACCGGTTGGAGTTCCAACATGACGTGCTTCGGGAATGGGCCATCGGGTTCACGCTGCACGACCACCCGAAGCTGATCGATTCGCTGCCGCTGGACAAGCCGGCCAGCGCAGCCATGGCGCGAGGTATCGAACTCGCCGCCCGGCTAAGCCTGGAGCGTGAAAAGAACGACGAGAAGTGGCGTGGGCTGCTGCAGCAGGTCAGTCGGCCAGGCGCCCATAGGTCTTGGAAGCGCTACGCGCTGTTGGCCGTGATTCGCTCTGAAGCGGCGGACAGCCTTTTGCCTCGCGTACAGCCGGCATTCCTGTCCGAGGATGCGGAACTGCTCAAGGAGTTCGTCAGCACGGTATCCACCGTGGAGGTGAAGTCGCTGGCCGAGATGCTGGCGGGGCAGTCCGTCGAACTGACCGCCCCCCTCTTGGCTCTCCGCGTGCCCAAGGGAGAAGGCTGGCCAAGCTTAATCGCGTGGCTGCTGAAGCTGGGACTTGCGCTGCCCGCGATTGCCATCCCTGATGTCGTTAAGCTTTTTCGCGTCTACTTGTACGGCACGCTCGGCCTCGGGCCGCTGGTTGTTGCGATCACGCGCCAGTTCGGCATCTGGCTGCGTGACTTGGAACCCCAGGAGAAGCGCTCCTGGCGCGATCCGCCTGCTCCCACTCTCGTCGATTGGACTGGGTTGGGTCAGGAGGAACGGCGCCATCTGCGGCAAGACCTGCACGACAATTTCCTGATGTTTGCTCAGCGGGCGCCAGATCTGGCGCAGGCTTACACGCGCGCATTGATCGATGACTTGGACCGCAACCAGCAGCTTGCCGAGGATGTGGTATGTCGCCCCTTCAACCTGGTGCTCGCCGCACCTGAGGAGTTTGCAGAGCTGGTTGCGTTGGCTTTGATCGAAGACCCGAAGTCTGACGACGATGACATAGGGCACGGGCGCAATGAGCCCTTCACGTTCCTAGACAGCAACTTCATCCCGGTTTCGCCAGCGCAGGGGCCATTCTTCCTACTTCTCACCCATCGGCCGGCCATCGGGCTCGGCTTGGTTCGTCGTCTCGTCTCCCAGGCCATCGGATGGGTCGCGAAAGGTGGGGACGCCGGCGAAGACCGCCTTGTCTTGAACTTTGGGGGCGTGGAGCGGGAGTTCCCGTGGACCTGGAGCTACCAGTGGTCTCGCGAGAGCAACTTCTACGCGATGAGCAGCGCGTTGCAGGCGATGGAGGCGTGGGCCCACCGGCGGCTGGATGCGGGTGAGCCGTTCGCGGCGGTGCTTGCCGACGTGCTCGGTCCGCCAGGCTCTTGTGCGGCGTACGTGCTGGTCGCGGTCGACCTGGTGCTTTCGCACTGGCCAGCGTCTCGGGATAGCGCCCTGCCATTCTTATCGTCTCCCGAGCTCCTCAGCCTGGATGTTGAGCGCGCTGCACGTGACCAGATCGCACCCAGCGAGCTGTTCGACGTCTCCCGGGCGTTCGGTCTGGGCGAGTTGGCGCGCGAGCCTCAGGGTGAGGTGAGCACTGCTGAACTGCGTAAACGGCCTTCACGCCGTACCCGCCTGTCGGAGCTGGTTGAAGAGTTTATGGCCAGCGCCGGACCCGAGAAGGGCCACCAGCTCGTCGATGCCCTGTCGGCAGCAGCGACGCGACTCGGGCCCTACAGGGCGCATCACGCGCTCGCCAATCCGCCGTTCATGGTTAAGCACGCGCTGAATCTGGCAGACAGGTCCAACTGGAAAGATGTCGAAGCTACACGTCAGGATGGCACCAAGGTCTTGGAGCGCAGGTACATGTCGCCTGCCGAAGAGGAGGCGCATCTGTCCGGATTGCGCGCTGCTCGGGCCGTGGAAGACCAGAACGTAAGAATGACGTTGGGGCTCAACCAAATCTTGAGATCCTCTACACGGCTGGCACCAGACCAGTTGCAGGGCGCCATTCAGTGGGCACGAATGCCCGAGCGAGACCCAAGCACCGCTGCAGCCAGCCCCGACGATGCGGCAAAGGACGAACGTATGGCCGTCCTGACAGTGGCCTTGCTCGTGATAAGGGATGCCGACGCGGATCTTCGCGAGCCGAACGCTGAGTGGGCTTGCGCCTGCTTTGACGCGGTCTTGAGTGATCCCAAGCCGGACGGCGTGCTACAGGTCCGGGACGGGCTGAACTACAACCCGTTGGCGACAAGCTTCGCTGGGCGCTTGTTCGCGCTGCGGTTTCGCTGCACACCCGCGGATATCGAGTCCGTGTTGACGGTAGCTGCCCGCGGCGTCCATGAAGTTGCGCACGGGTTAGGCGCGGCAATCGATGCAGTCATGGCTGCCGATCCGCGGGTGGTCAAGTCTTTGATTCGTTGTGCGCTGCACAGCTGCACCAGTCCACGTCGGCGCTGGAATACCAAGCCGGAAGTAGAGGCCGAACTGAAGGCCGAGCGGGACAAGCTAGTCCAACAGGCGGTCACCGGTGAACTGCAATGGTTGGCAGGCGCCGGTGCCGAACCGGGTTGGCCGATGCCCCCGCGCAGGGAGCCGCGCCCGCGCGCGGGCATCCGCATCCCGATGCTACCAGCCGCCGCCGAGAAGATCGTCACGCTGGAAGAAGCGCTGTCGGCACCGGAACAGGACGAGCCGGCAGTCCCGTTTGATCTCTTTGACGACGAAGACGAGATCGACCCGCCGTGGTTCAGCCAGCAGTCGGCCGCCCTCTGGCTGAAGCAGTTGAGCGGCATGCCCGTAGACGGGTTCCCCTGGCTGTCGGAGATGGTTGAGGCCTACATGCCTTGGACGATGACGGCCAACGGCGCCGAGATGACCGACGGCGGGGAAGTCAGTGATGCGCCAGGCGAATGGAATCAGGTGTTCTTCGATTTCCTCGCACGGACGCTTCCGCACGACGATCTACAGAAGGCGCTGACCCTGATTAGCTCCATGTTCAAGCTGGGCGATCAAAACTTCTTCGACCTCACGGGCATCTTCACGCGCGCACTCGACGAGAACTACTTCGGTCCGGCGCGCCGTCCGTCGACTACGGTCGCCGTCGGCATCCGTGAGGCGCTTGCTGACCATCTCATCACCACTTGGGGCTGGCGTCGCGCACAAGGAGAGAAGGACAGCTTCAATGAGCGCTATCTCAGCATGGCGGTCGCTGGGATGTTCTTCAACAGCCAAAGCATCATGGCGCCGTCGAATTGCTACCTCAACGCATTGGATATCGATCGCTTGGGCGATTTCCTTCCGGTGCTTCAGAAGCTCGTTGCTGCTGGTCCGTCCTACAAGGTTGCCGAGGTCCTGCTGAACTTGCTGGCGGTGTCACCGCGGGCCGAGCATCTGCCTCTGCTCGCGGTGGCTTGCCGCCGCTGGCTTGAAGCATTCGCCGGCTTCCCGGTTTTCTGGGTGGACTTCGGCATGGGCGCCCGGTGGTGCAAGGTTGTCCAGGCGGCGATTGGCAGCGATGACGGACCCCTCGATCCAACTCTAGGCGCCGACCTGCTCCACCTGGTCGCGGAACTTATCGCGTTGGGTGTTGCAGAAGCCCCCTGCCTGGAGACCGCACTGGCGGGGCGTTAAGGCCTGCTCGAAGCGACTACTCCGGCCAGTCGTCGTCGGCCAAATCGTCGTAGAACGACTGGCCGACATCCGGCCGCAGGCCTGCGGCACACAGTGCCACCATCAGGCCGGTGGAGTCCACGCCGGCGCCGAAGCACAACACCACAAGCCGGCCATCAAGAGCGCGGCGCTGCGTCACGCGCTGGCGCTCGGTGAGTACCTTGTCCATCTATTGGTCCTCGCTGGGCCTAGAGGGGCCGCCGTGACGCGCACAGCGCGGCCCTGCTATTTCTTGGCCCCTGCCTTTGCAGCAGGGGCAGGCGCGGTGTCAGCCCTTGGCCCGCAGTACGGGCGGCAACCACCGCGTGCCCTGCAGCCGCTGCTGCGCCAGGGCGACGGCTTCACCCTTCTTCAGCCCTTCCAGGCCCGCCGCCGCTTCTGCGCCTGCGGCTTCGCGCACCGCGTCAACGACCTTGGCCTTCGGCACGGCATTCAGGTAGCTCTCGGCTGTCGGCTCCCACCAGTCGCCCATGTCCAGATCGACGGCGGCGGCGATGGCGTCCGCGATGGGCTGCGGAGCCTCGCGCCCCTGCACCGCATTGAGCGTGCTTGCGGTGCAGACGGCCGTAAGCGGCTGGGGAAGTCATGCAGCGCCGGGACGGCGCTGACGGCCGAGGAACTCATCCGGCCGGTTTCCAGCGATGCGGCAGCAGCGCGTCAATCTCGCTGGCTCGCTGTGTCGGCAGCCGCGTGAGCACGTCCTTAAGGTACGCGTAGGGATCGTGTCCGTTCAGCTTTGCTGACTGGATCAAGCTTGTGATGGCCGCGGCGCGCTTGCCGGCCTGGAGCGTGCCTGCGAAGAGCCAATTTTTGCGACCGGTGCTCCAAGGCCTGATCTGCTGCTCGTCGTGGTTGTTGTCGATCGGCAGGGCCGGGTCGCTGAGGTAGCGCGTGAGCGCAGCCCAGCGGTTGAGGCTGTAGTCGAAGGCCGTGGCAGTGGCCGTACCGTCGGTGACGCGCGCACGCTCGGCCTTGAGCCACTTGAGCAACGCCTTCGCGATGGGCACGGCCAGCTCCCGGCGTTTTTCCAGCCGCTCCTGCGCACTCTTGCCCTTGATGAGGCGCTCGACGTCGTAGAGCAGCCCGAAGTATTCCAGGGCCTTCTCAGCGAGCGTGCTCTTGTTGGCCACGTGCAAGTCGAAGAAGTACCTCCTTGCATGGGCCATGCAGCCTGATTCGGTCACGCCCTGCCGGAACAGCGCGGAGTAACCCGTGTAGTCGTCGCACACCAGGCTGCCGAGCCAGCGCTTTTCCTTGTGCTCCTCGTCGTCATGCCCGAGGAAGGCTCGGGCATGCTCGCCCGCTCGGCTCATGGCGAAGTCGTAGACCACGGCCTTGATCGGCTCCATCGGGCCGGAGGCGTAGGCCCACAGGTAGGCCTTGTGGACCTTGCCGGTCTTGGGAGCCAGCAGGCCTACCGGCGTTTCGTCGGCGTGCAGCACGGCGCAGCGCAGCAGCTCGGCTTTGAGCGCGTCCACCAGCGGCTGCAACCGCACGCCGCACTGCCCCAGCCAGGCCGCCAGCGTGGAACGCGGGATGGCCAGGCCCGCCCGACCGAAGATCGGCTCCTGGCGGTACAGCGGCAGGTGGTCGTTGTGCTTGGCCACCGCGACGTGGGCCAGCAGCCCGGCCGTCGGGATGCCCTTGTCGATGATCTGCGCCGGCACCGGGGCCTGCACCAGCGTGCGGCAGTGCGCGCAAGCCCACTTGCCGCGCACGTGGCGCTCCACCGTGAAGGTGCCGGGCGTGTAGTCAAGCTTCTCGCTGACGTCCTCGCCGATGCGCTTCATCGCGCAGCCGCAGCGGCAGTTCGTGTCCTCGGGCTCGTGGTAGACGTCGCGGCGCGGCAAGTGGGCTGGCAGCGGGGCGCGCTTCGGCTTCTGCTTGGGCTCGCTGTCGCGCGGCACCGAGGCCTTGAGCGCTTCGAGCTGCGCCTCGACGGCCGCGATGTCGGCGTCGATGTCCTCGTCGAAGAGCAGCTTCTGACCAGGGTCGAAGTGCTCGCTCTTGGCGCCATAGCGCAGCCGCTTGAGCTGGGCGATCTCGTAGGTCAGCTTGTCGATGGTGGACTGCTTGAGGTCCATCTCGCGCTGCCGCTGCGCGATGAGCTCGTCCTTGCGCGCCACCTCGGCCATGAGCTCCAACAGCACCTGGCGCATCTGCTCAGGGTCCAGCGTGTCGAAGCGGTCGTCGGTGATCACGGCCGTGATCGTGCCAGCTCTGGCGGCGAAGCCGCCATAGGCACATCCGGCAATTGAGCCGCGCTACACCACCGTGATGACGCCGGCCTCGCCGATGCGCCGCCACGGCAGCCCCAGCACCAGCGCGTCGAACTGCGGCTGGCTCAGCGTCAAGGTCGCGCTGCCGTCCCGGGGCCAGACGAACTTGCCGGCGTTGAGCCGCCGCGCCGCCAGCCAGATGCCGATGCCGTCGTGCACCAGCACCTTCATGCGGTTGGCTCGCCGGTTGGCGAAGCAGTACGCATGGTGCGGCCGGGCCGCACCGAAGACGGCCACCACACGGGCCAGCGCCGTGTCCATGCCCGCGCGCATGTCCAGCGGCGCGGTGGACAGCCACAGGGCTTCGACGCGGATCACCGCAGGATCTCGCGCAGCCAGGTCGCGCACTCGGCAGCGGCTTCCAACGGCCAGGTCACAGCGACTGTCGTGCCGCCGCGGCGCAGTTCGATGCGGATGTCGCTGGCCACCGGCGCGGGAGCCGGTGGCAGTGCTACGGGGATGAATGCCGGTTCGCTTGGCGGTGTTGCCAGTGGTGGAGATGATGGTGGCCGCGGCGCGCAGGCCTCCCGTGCCTCGCGGCGCCACGTCTGCACGAGGTTGGCGTTGAGGCCGTGCGAGAGCGCCACTCCTGCGACCGACACGCCGGGCTCGGCGCACTCGGCCAGCACGCGCTGCTTGAACTCGGCGTTGTAGCGGCGGCGGCGCTTCACACTCTTCTCTTCGATCGTGCCCATTTGTTCGCTCATGGGCACGATCGTCACCGTTAAAGCGTCTGGTGCTCAACCATGACTTCGCCAGCCGCTTACAGACGGCCAGCAGGTCCAGCACCTGCGAGTCATCGGCTTTGAGCACCCAGGCCAGCAACGAGCGCTGATCACCGGGCAACAGGTTGCCCCACCGCTCTTGGTGCGCTTCCATTTCTTGCTGCGCCTTGCACTCGGCCAAGTCCGCGCCTTCCTTTCGCACATCGGCGGTATCGGCGCGAATCTCGACGGGCCTGTCACCGGAGGCGCAGCGCGACGACAAACCGGTTTGCACGGCCAGTTGATAGGCCAGGACACGCAGCGCCACGGCCGGACTGTCCGCAAGCGTGGCGCGCAGTGCGGCCGTGCGGTGTGCAGTCAGTTGCCGCAGCAACTTTTCCGAGTAGTCGGCCTTTGCCTTGGCATGCGCCGTGCTCGCGCCAGTGGTGCCCGGTGCGGCCTGTGCCTTGCGATATTCAACACGCACCAGGGCGCGCAGCACGGCCAGTTCGCCGCGCTGATCGACGTACACCACCGCGCCGGCCAGCGGCAGATCGCGGGGGTCGATCTGCTGCAGGGTCTGTTCAATCGCCTCACGCTCGGCTTCGGCCTGCTGCTGCTGCGCTTCTAGGGCGTCGATGGCCGCGCTGTCGGCCTCCGGGTCCAAATCCTCGATCTGGCCTTCCAGTTCCGACACCAGCGCCTCGATGGCGTCCAGGCGTTCTTGCTGTTCTTCAGTCGGGTCCACATCAAGAGTGCGGCACCGCTCCCACACTTGCCGGTCGGTGTAGCTCAGGCTGGTGCGGACCTCCACCCACTGCCAGCCCTCGGCGCGCACAGCTTCGGCCTCACGCTCCAGGCGTTCCAGCGCAAGCCGCTCCAGCAGGGCGGGCTCTGTCATGTACCCCGGCGAGTTTGCGTCGTCGGAAAAAAGGTCACGGCGCACATTCCCGCCCGCCGCCTCGTAGGCTGCAAAGCCGACGAACCGCGCCAAGAAATTGTCTGCCGGTATATCGCGCTCAGTCAGTTTCCGGCGCAGATTGTGCGCAGACCGCTCCCAGGACGACGAGTTTTCCCAAATCTGTTCTTGAAGCTGATGATCTTCCGTCAGGGTCAACGCCATCAACTGTTCAAGTTCGATTTTGTCATCCCGGTACAGCGCCATGAGCTTGGGGCTAATCTTGGCAATTTTCAGTCGGCGCTCTACTGTGAGCACGCTGATACCCCAGGCGTCGGCAATTTGAGAAACCGTCTTGCCTTGGTCAAGCATGGCTAAGAAGGCATTGAGCAAATCGCTTCCATGCAGTGCTTCTCGCCCGCAGTTTTCGGCCAAAGAAACCGAAAGCGCGTCCTCCTGGGAAACCTCCAGGCAGCGCACCGGGAAATCAGCAGGAATCTTGCCCTGAGTGAACAGCAGATTCAGAGCTTCCAAGCGGCGACCACCGGCAACAACGCCATAGCGACCGGTGGGCTTGGGTGCCTTCTTGCCCGAGAGTTCGGCGCGCACTATGAGGTTTTGCAGCAAGCCCTGCGAATAAATCAGCGCCGCCAATTCTTCGACACTTCGCGCCGGGCTCTTTTTTCTGACGTTTAGGGCATCCCTGAAAAGATACTTCAGCGGCACGGTTATTTCCCGGCCTTGCACCTGCTTGACGGCTTCGGCAATCTGAGTTTTTTCAGAGAAGTCCATGTGCTACTCCAAAAAATATCGGGCTTTGAACCCAGCAATGACTTTGCAAATAATCCGGGAAGTCTCCCGGCGCGTAGATCAATGAATTACTTATGACCTAGACCTAAATATATCTGCTTTCCGGGAGGGCGTGGAGAATCGGGATTAAACTCTTACAAGCCAAACCAAATAGAACTGTATTAAATAGGATTGAACCCTATATTAGAGACATGGAACCAATGACTCACGCACCTGAATTAGTGATGCTTCATTGATTCCAGATTGCAACCTTCTACGTGGAGATTCCCAGATGGCACACATGATCGACTGCACCACCGGCCAAGCTGCGATGGCTTTTGTTGGCGATGCTCCCTGGCACAAGCTGGGTCAACGGCTGACCGCTGGCGCGGATCTCGAAACCTGGCGCCGTGAAGCCGGTTTGGCGTACACGGTCCAGCGCACGCCGGTCCTGTTCCAGCGCGCCGATGCCGGCGCCACTGACCGCGTCGAGGCGATGGAAGGGCGGGACGTGCTCTACCGCTCCGACACGGGCACCGCGCTGTCGGTCGTGAGCCGGGGCTATCAGGTCGTGCAGCCGGGCGAGGTCCTGGACTTTTTCGGCAAGCTCGCCGAGGCCGGCGGCTTCGTGCTGGAGACGGCCGGCGCGCTGTCGGATGGCAAGCGCGTGTGGGGGCTGGCGAAGGTCAACGACGGCGCCCCGGTCGTCGGCCAGGACATGGTGCGGCCGTATCTGCTGCTCGCCACGAGCTACGACGGCACCATGGCGACCACGGCCAAATTCACCAGCATCAGGGTCGTGTGCAACAACACGCTGACCATGGCGGCGGGCGGCTCGATGAATGGTGCCGGCTGGCAGTCCGAGCAGGACACGACTGAAGGCCCGGTCGTGCAGTGCGTGCGGGTGCCGCACATGCGCAAGTTCGACGCGGGCGCTGTGCGTCAGCAACTCGGCATCGTGCTTACGGCGTGGGACCGCTGGTTGGTCGAAGCCCGGCTGCTCGCCCAGGTGGACGTTACCGAGGCGCAGGCCGACAAGTTCGTGGCGGACCTGCTGCTGTCGATCCAGGCCGCGCCCAAGGGCAAGCCGTTGCCAGACGTGCGCGCTAGCCGTAGCTACAAGCGGCTGATGGGCCTCTTTGGCGGAGCGCAAATCGGCGCCGACCTCTGCGGGACGCGCAGTGCATGGGCGCTGCTCAACGCCGTGACCGACTACGTAGACCACGAGCGCGGACGCACTGATGACACGCGCATGACCTCAGCATGGTTTGGTGCCGGCGAGGGGCTGAAGCTGCGCGCTTGGGACGGCGTGCGCGCCCTGGCAACGGCGGCGGGCGCGATGCCGGCCGAGGGCATCGCCTCCTGATGCAAAGCGGGGAGCCTGCTGCGGGCTCCCCGCACCCATGAATGCCACGCCCTAGAAATCAGCTATGAGCACTGTCTCTCCCGCCGAGGCCCAGCGAGCACTTTTGGCGCAGGTGGCAAGGGAGCGCGCCGCGGAGCGCGTTCACGGCGCCGGCGACGCCAATCCCTTTTCCCCTGGCTGCGACACCGCGCTCAACGTGCTGCGCTACGAGCTGCAGCGCATCGAACGCCTCACCCCTGAACAACTGCTGCACGGCGCCCAGCGCGCCGTTTGAAGGAGCCTGACCGTGCCTTACGACTCCATTGCCCCCGGCGTCGGCTTCGCGCCCGGCCTGATCCCGTTGGGCAACACCACGGCGCCCATGCTTGAACACACCGCAGGCCGCGACCGCATCACCAACCTGGTTGACGCCATGCGCGGCGACATTCCGCGTAGTGAGCGGCGCGAGATGGCTGACGGCTGTTTAGATGCGCCGCACATCATCCCGGCCGGCAGCGTGACTCGCTATCTGGACAAGTCCGGCCTCATCGGCATTCGGTTCTCGTGGCGCGATCAACTGGACTGCGGCGCTTTGGCATGGCTCATCAAAATTGAGCGCGTGAGCGCGGGGCGGCGCGACGGTTCCTTCCCGTGTTGGTGGGATACATGGGAAGCGTGGGCCATCCATGCCGCGCAGCACTATCCGCGCGAGCTCGCTGGCGTGGCTGTTGCCTGATCCGTTGCCATGATGAACACCAAACCCTTTGCCGCCCTACCTGCCTCACCCGCTGGCCAGGAGTGGTGAGCCGATAGCTGGACCGGGTGGCATTCCCACGCACTGCGGGCCGAGGCCGAGGCAGCGGCGCTGCGTGCCGAGCTGGCGACCGAGCGTCAACGCAGCGCTGAACTACTGGCGCAGCTGCAGGCAGCCGCCGGCGCGTCTCGTTGAACGGCTCAGCGCAATCACCACATAACAACATACTGGGTACTTGGAGCCCCATTCTCCTTACAAGGTGAGGTGTCCTATACCGCACGGCCTAACTCCCCTTTCCCTTCCCTTCTCCGCACTTCAACAGCGCACAGAGACGGAAAACGCTCAGGCAGTCAGCCAACAAGAAACAAGTATGTTGTATGGTCGTCTTGCCGACACGGAGACATGCAATCGCCCCTCGTGTAAGTCATTGTTCCCGTTGGAATCCGAGCGATTACACGCGCTGGTTATTCCAGCGGCAGGCTTTCTTGCTCCAGCGGCTGCGTGCGCTTCGTCAGCATCAACGTCGGATGCTCACCCGCCGCCAGCAGCATGAGCGTCCACCGCCAGTTGTTGAGCTTGCGTGCTTTGCCGGAGCGATCAGAAGCTCGCTCGATGTCGCTTACTCCCTGTGCGTCCGTCAGCCCGAGGATGCTGGCGGTGAAATCCAGCGTCCATCCCATACGCAGCCGGACCGCGCGGACTTGTTCTCCAGTGGGCTCGGGCAGCTCGGGATAAATCGGCTCGATGACGATTTTGGGCCGGCCTCGCTTGGGGCGCTCGGGCGGCGCAGCACCATCGCTGGTCGCAGACATCATGTGTTCCCTCGAATGGATTTGGCCACCAATGTTAGGCCCTTGTTCTATGCGGTCTCCCGGGCAAATTTCGGGAGCCGTGGCGGCCCGGCCAGCGCGCGCCGGCGTGTGCGCTGTTCCATGGCACCTAGCTGCTGGCGCAGCACGACGCAGGCAGCGCCTTGACCTGGTCAAGCTTCCCAAATCACAGGAGCCCACCCCGGCCGCGCCGTCCTCCAGCTCGCCGGCGTGCTTGGCAGTGAAAAAGCAATTCATGGTGAAAGCTCCGCAGGTGGTTTGCCATTGAGATCCTGGCGTTCGAGGTAGTCAGCATTGAGCACGCCGGGCGTCCCAGGCGGATTGCATTTCGGGCACGCGACGCCGCGTTTCGCTTCAGAAATCGTGTCGAACACCAGCCACCCCGACTTGACCTTGCAGCGGCTGCAGGACATACGGCAAATCGGCTTTCCAAGGTCTTCAGCCCGCCCGCAATGCGCTGTTCCCGCATCGAAGACGTGCATCAAGACCCGCGGCCGGGCCCGGGGCGGCAGCAACTCAGGAAAGAGGTCCAAGTTATGGCGTCTCACTCTGCTGCCCTCGCACAACGGTCAATGCACCACACACGTGGCCCAGCTGCTCGCCGCGATGCGGGCAAGCTCGACACCGATCCTCGGTCCTAGGGTGTTCAGCCTGGCTGGAGGAAACTGGACGCGGTATCGCGGCTGGACAACAGCCAGGCCTTCCCGCGCATAGATCAGTGCAGGAGCGCAGTACTCGGACTGCTTACCGGACCTGGGCGTTGAACCTTTGGGCATCTGCGCTTCGCGCGGAGACAGTTCAACGCGAACCATGACGCGACCGTCAAAGCGCAGCGCGGCACGCACCTGGTCCGCAGTCAGCTCCTCGTCCGCGGTCACGATCACGTTGTCCATGCCGTCCACGGTCCACTGTTGCTGTTTTCCTGGCATCGGTGGCCTTCTGTTCAATGGTCCATCTCGCATGCGTTTTCAACGCCGTGCCGGCGCAACTTGGCGCCCCTGGTCCAGAGTGCCAGTGTGTAGATCAACGATGTAGCGGAAGCTCAGTACCGTCGCAGGGCCTGGCCAAGCGCGCCACGCCTCGCGGATCGCGGCCCTTTGCTTGCGCGTTTGCCGCGCGAGCGTCACGGCAGCTTTCGCGCCAAACGCGGGCCTCGTGGTCAGAGCGGCTGCCGCCGCGGCCGCCGTCGAAAATCTGTCGCGCCTGCCTCAGCTGGCGTTGCTCGTGGCGCCGCGCTTGCGCTTGCGTGGCGTGGCCCCCGTGTTTGCGCTTGGCTTTCACCGCTCACCTCCGCGCAGCCGGTTCCACTCAGCCGTGAACCCTCCTACTACACGTGCCCCTGGCGGCAGTTGATAGCGCGGGTCATGGCCGACGCTCGGACAGTGCGTAATTCGCACCTCGCGCCGCGGTAGCTGCTGATCCGCCGGCGGCACTCCACCACCCAGCTCGCCAATGGTGATGCCGTGGATATCCATCAACTCGTGAATGCGCGCCAGCGCGTAAGCCGCGCCGAGGTCGCTCACCGTGATGCTGTGCTCACGCATGAGCGCTTGAATGCGGCTGATCGCCGCCCGCGCGGCTGCAGGGCGGCATCCAACGACAGGGCGCCGTCGACGCGGCTTTGACGCCAGTGGGGTGTGGGCAAGGCCGGTGGCCACGCCCACGGGCTCGGCAAGAGGAACGGCGGACATGAGCACTCTCCTTGGCACGAGAAACGGGAAGAAAGAGGGCGGCAGCGCGTGCGCTGCGCGAGGGGGGAAGCGGGGGAGCGCCCCACCGCCGCTGGTGTCGCCCTGAAAAGGGAAGAAAAAAGGGTGGCAGCGCATGCGCTGCGCGGGGCAGGAAGCGGGGGAGCGCCCCACCGCCGCTGGTGTCACCCTGAAAACTTGATTGACTGCGTCAGCCTGGCCGTCAGGACGCGGTGCGCCGACGCGGCTGCGGGGCCGGTGCTGCAGCGGGCTGCTGGCGCGGCGGCTGGTCCAGGCCCGCACGCAGCCGCTCATGCATGTCGGTGAGCGTGGCGCGCAGGTCCTCGTCGGGCACGTCGCGTAACTGCTCGCCCAGGGCATCAAGCGTTTCGCCATCGCCCCGGTCGGCTGCGCGCTGCATCTGCTCGGCAAAGGCATCGCCGTCAAAGCCACGGCGAGCCTGCGGCGGCGGTGCCATCGGGCGCGCTGGTGCAGATGCCGGCGTGGTAGCGGCGGCGTCCTGGTCATCGGCTGCCGAGGCTGGAGCGGGCGCGGCTGGCGGCTTCGCGCGCTCGCGCAGCGCGGCCTTGGCCTTATCGGTGGCGCTTAAAGCCGGGGAGACAGCGCCAGCACCACTGCCCGCCCCTTGCGCATCGTTGGCCGCCGGCGGCACTTCGACTGGCTCAAACCAGTCGGCCACTGTGCTCATTTCATCGCGCAGGCTGACATAGACCCGCTTCAGCCCCACCACCTGCGCCGGCTGGATCGCTTCTATGCGGCGTTGGATGCGGCGCTCGATCTGTTCCTTGGTAACGCCAAATTCGCTGGAGAAGGTGTCGAGCAGCCGCTTGATGCCCTCGGGGGTAGTGTCGGCCTTGGCGCGCAGCGTGGCGCTGGCCTGCTCCATGGCCATTTCCGTCACGTCGCCCGGTATCTGCGCCAGGATGCACGCGCGCTTGCGCCGCGCGGCCTGGTTGGCGCAAAGTTCATAGATGTCGCGCTCGCCCTTGAGCCGGTAGCCGCCCTCTTTCGTCTCGCGCCAGTGGCGCACGAAAAACTGGATCACCTCGCGGTTGGTCGTCTCGTAGTCCACGCAGAAGGCTTCGACCTCGGACACGCCCACGCCGTCCGGCCCGACATAGCGGCTGATCTCGCGCCAGCCGCTGGAAATGTTGCCCCACTGCTGAGCCATGGCCTCGGCCGCCCGGATGCTCGGCCCCACCACGTCCGAGCCGCCGCGGCTGTATTGGTACTGCGCTTTCTCGGCCAGGGTCTGCCGCGTGAAGGCATTGCGGATCTTGTCGCAGGCCTGGATGACGTTGCGCGGGAAACGCTTGGCCATCATTGCCAGCGCCATGACCTCGGCGCTTTCGCGGGCCTGCACGGCACGTGCGCCGGCGCTCTCGGCCACGCCGCGCGATGCGCCGGGCACGGCATCAAACGGGTTCTGAACCACTTCAACGTCGCTCATGAATCTCTCCAGTGAAGGGAAACAGGGATGGCCCGCGCTGTAGGCGCTGCCGATTCCCAAAAAAGCTCACTTGTCGTCCTTGAGCCGGAATTGCCGGCCGGGCTCGCCGGTGCGCAGAAACTCCCGATAGAGCTCCGGGTGCGCGGCTTCAAACGCTGCGGCGTCGAAGCGCCGTGCGGGCTTGGTCGCTTTCCATGTGGCGAGGGTGTGGCCGGTGGCGTCCACCAGCGTGTCGGCCTCGCGCAGCGCGCCCATGAGCCGCGCTTTCAGCGCCGCCTCGGCCGCGTCCAGCTGCTCGCGCTGCGCGCGGATGGCGCGCAACTCGTGCACCGCGCGCAGCACATCGGTGTCGGCCCTGGCCTGTCCAGCGCGACAGATGCCGCCGAAGCGCGCGAGCATGTCGTCCAGGCTGACCGGCTCAGGCGGCTCGCCACGCTCCACCAGCCGCCAGAACTCGGCGATGCCGTCCTCGATCAACTCCTGCAACTCGTGGTCGGCCTCGATCACGAATTCGTCGTAGTCCGCACCACCAAACAGCACCGGCACGAACGACACCTCGACGCTGGCCAACAGCATTTCGTGCTGCACTTGCAGCAGGTAGTGCTGCGGTATGTCGGGCGAGCCCGACTCGCCCCAACCTTGGCGCGTGCGCGCGGTTTTGGCCTGCACGTTGAAGCTGCCCGGCACCCAGGCGTCAAGGTGCGCGAACATGCGCCCGCGCCGCATGGTGTCCGGCGCAACCACCAGCAGATCGTCCGGGTGCGCGCGCTGGAACTCGGACAGGATGAAAGGCTCAGCGGCCAAGCCGAAGCGCATCGCCAGGTTGTCGGGGGCCGCAGGGGCTTCGCCGCGTTTGACTTGGTAAAGCTCGAACCGCGTCTGGTACGGACTCAGGCCCAGGGCCGCGGCGCACTCGGAAGCGCCCACGCCAGTGCGGCGCAGTGCTCTTTGGGCATCGGTGAGCATGGCGCGGCCCTCTGCTTCAGAACGGGCAGGTGTGGTCCGCCATGGCGGCCAGTTCGTCGTCGCCCTCGGCCGCCGGCAAGTGCTGCAAGTACGCGGGCATGAACGCCCACGGCCCGCTGGCCAGGAGCAGCAGCACCAGCCCCAGCGCGGTGCATTCCCTATCCGCGATCACTACCCCTTCGCAGCCCGAAAGCGCCTTGGCGTCCTCGGGATCAAACGGAAAAATTTCCTGCGCCAGCAGTTCAGTTACAGCAGCGCATACGCGCACGCGTTGACCAGGTTGGAACGCCATGTGCGCCATGGAATGCGGCTTTGCCTCGCTTCGTTTCAACGCACTCAGCAAGTAGCTCGGCGCAAACGACTTCCGCCCTTGGGCATCTGTGGTGAGAGTGCCTTGCGGTGTGGTGCGGCTGGACTGCTGCGCCAGCCGCTCGCGCAGGTGCGGCTTGGACACGGCCTTGTTGGCGCCGGCGAGCCGGTTATTGACGACGGGTCCGAGAGCGTTGGACATGGTGCAACTCCAAGGGACGGTAGAAAGCCGGCATGCGGGCCGCCGGCCAAAGCCCGGGAAACTCAGCGCCAGAACGTGGGTGCGGACAGCAGCGCCAGGACGAGGCCAGCAATGCAGCCGGCGACTTCCCACGCCACGGAGCGGGTGCGGTCGTTGCGCGTGTGCGTGAACGTGTCGGCCATGGCTTGTTCAGCCAAGGCGTCGTCGCTTTCGTAGAGATCGCGCATGGCCTACCCCTTCTGATTCCGCACCGGGCACCCTGCACCGCGCTGGCAGCGGTGCTCGAACTGACAAGGCGGGCAAGCCGGGTCGTCGCCTTCCTCAGCCACACAGGCGGCTTCGTGCTCGCGGATCAGTGCTTCAACGAGGCGGCGCTCCAACGGGTCCGTGGGCAAATGCGCGGAGAGCCAGTGAATGGCGGACTGGTGGACAGCGGCACTCATGAGATAGCTCCCAGGGCACGCGCCACGGCCACATGCGCCGCTTCAACCAGCACCGCCAGGGCTTCGGTACTGGGTGCAGCAGGTAGATGCGCCAGGGCTTGAGCAACGGCGAACAGATCGGGCGCGGCCTTGAGCAGATGCGCGTTCGCCAGGACTGGCACCACGGCGACCAGACCGCCAGGGCTCGGCAGGTTGTCGTGATGCAAGGTTCGCCCGCTGGCTCCCAGGTAGTACGGGCCGGGTTCAAAACCGACGCCATGGGAAGAAAGCTGTCGGCCGAAGGCTGCCGCATGGCCCCGCACCGGGGGCCACGGGCTGCGCGTGATGCACAGCCCTTCCATTTAGAACCCCATGCGGGCGTGGTGGACGCGCTCGCGTTCGGCAATGAAGCGGTCCTCAGCGCGTGCCGCTTCGTAGTCCAGATCAACGAACTGATTGGGTTCGCTGTCATCGGCCAGCAAGCCCTTGTAGGCGGCTTCAGCCTGAGCCAGCCAAGACTTCAGTTGGTCTGCGTGGAACAGGCCGGCGTCCTCGCACAAATCAATTTCGTGACCGTTAACGATGCAGGCCAGAGGAATGATTTCAAAATCAGAGCCCCGGTGGTCCTCGCTGATTTCGACTTCGTATTGGATTTCAACCGGCAAGGTGCCGAAGGTGCTGTTGAAGCTGAGAGCGTTAGAGGAAAGAGAATTCACTGCTATCTCCTACTGCACCTGCCCTGGTGCATGGAGTAATTATAATTTGATATCCCTATTTATATAGGTTTTAGCCCTATCTAATGTGCGACAGTTTGTTAAAGTATAGGTTTCAACCTGATTTAAAGCGTATATTTAAGCTGTCCCAACAGGAGATGCAGATGAGCACCCCAACCCAAGTTGAAGTCGCCCGCACACGCTTTCAATTAAGCGTGATTCGCTGCATTGGTTGCAGCTTCGTAGTTGGCGCTGCGACTGCATTCGTCGCCGGTTTGATTCAAGTCCTCTAACCAATATGCGGGGGCCTTCGGCCCCTTGCAGAAGCCTTTTATGCCGCGCACGACGATTTAGGCGCTGTGTGCAATGAGGCCATGGGGGCTCTGCTCGGCGCATATTGACCCCGAGAGCAGCAACCATTTTTGGCTGGCCAATAGATGCGCTAAAGGCGCATGCTTCAACATGGGTGACGGTCTATAAAACTCGTGGGGTGGACCATGGCCATAAACGTAGAGCAGGCGCAGCGCGCGGCTGAAGTCCGGCGCAAATGCCTGCGCCCGTTAGTGCCGTGGACAGGACGTGAACGCACATGGGCAATTGAAATGGTGCAGCGCGCTTGCGCAGGCGAGCGGGTGCCGGGGTACAACCTGCGGCTGGCGCTCGATGCGCTGGCCAAGCCGTTCGCGTCGTGAGCAGCGCCAAGCGCTGCAAGCGCGGCGCCTCAATGGATTGGGAGTGACATGGCTACCAGCCACCAGCACAAACAGCTCGTCGCCCTTGGCGTGCGTTGGGTGAAACAACAGGGGTTCGCGGTGGTGGCCTCGGAGATCAACGCCGGCGGCAGCCGGGAGGTGGCCGATGTGATTGGCTTTCGCTCAAGCTGCTCGGTGTTGGTCGAAGCCAAAGCCAGCCGGCGCGATTTCCTGGCCGACCGGCTCAAGCCTGAGCGCCGGGGCACCTGCCGCGGCCTGGGTCTGTACCGGTTCTACCTGGCGCCGCCTGGCGTGATCGGCGTGGCCGACCTGCCGCCGGGCTGGGGGCTGCTGCACGCGCAGGACGCGCGCGTTATCGACGTTTTCAGAGCGCTGGGCAACATGTGGCCTGGGCCTGGCTCCGAACTTCAGGGCTGGGCAGGGTTCCAGCACCAGGTTGACGAGGCGGCCGAGCGCGGAGTGTTGTTTTCCATCGCACGGCGGCTGACCGAGGCCCAATCACGCAGGCCGGACAGGCAGCAGCTCACGCCGCAGTCATTGCCCTGAATTGAGAACACGATGTTGAGCGGCAACCTCATGACCCGCGAGGCACGCCGCCCCTGCTGGTATTGCCAGCACTACGGCGGGCTGCTGGCCAATGAGATGAACTCGCGCTGCAACAAGCCCGGTGCGGCGCTGGTAGTGGCACAGCCCGCACATGGCTGCGCACACTGGACACGCGAGCCTGGCACTGATGACGAAGATTGGAGCCCACTTGATCCGCCACAGCGCACAGGAACGAGCGAGTTCAGCCCAACGGGGACAACTTTTGAGTGATCGAAGTGCCGTAACGGCTGTCTCCTGTTTGCCAGCGGCTTGGCTGCCCCCTCAAGTGACATGATTTGAGTGCCTGAGCGCTTTTACGGCCCTTCAGCACTCAAAACCTGTCCCCTTTAGGCCTTAAGAACCCGCAAGAGGGACAGCTTTTGAGTGCTCAAACCCCCGTGAAGGTCGGCTAGCACTCAAAACCTGTCCCCTTAGGGCCTTGGACGCTTGCAGCGGGGACAACTTTTGAGTGCTACGCCTACTTTTAAGACATTCAAGCACTCAAAACCTGTCCCTCTTCGGCCTTATGTGCCCGCTACGGGGACAACTTTTGAGCCCCCGAAGCGTTCTTGGTCCTGCAAGCACTCAAAACTTGTCCCCTTGACAGCCTCCAGGCCGCTACAAGTGCCGCCGTTGAGTAGGGAAAGGCTTCCGATGTGCCTGGATCACTCAAAAGTTGTCCCCTTGGCACTCATATCCACACCCCCAAATACTCAAAAGATGTCCCCCAAACACTCATATCCACACCCCCAAACACTCAAAAGTTGCCCCCTAAACACTCAAAGGTTGTCCCCGAAACGCTTGCAAGCCATTGATTTGCAAAGAAAAATTCCGCCTAAAGGTTTAAAACGTATTAAAGGTTCTTAAAAGTTAAAAACCAACCTGGGTTTCAGGCAAAGAAAAACAAAACCGTTCCAGCCAGGGTCGCTGGTATCTGTGCCTGTAGGCCAACAAAAGCCTCAGTGAGAACAACGAGCCGGTACACTGCGATGCATTGATGTCACCGGTGCATGGAGCCCCGCTTGAACCGCAGATCACGCGAAGTCTCTGACTCGCAGCAAGGCAGCTTGCTGCTAGCGGCGCCCACTGAGCCCGACGACCTATGGCGAAAGACCGTCAAGGTGATCCACAGTGTCCCGCGCGGACACTCGCTGACCGTGACTCAGCGCAAGATCGCCAACGCGTGGATGAAGCACGCAATCGAGAACCCTAGGGGGCGAGACGGCTGGTGGCAAATGCCGATAGTGAGGCTGCGCCAGGAAACGGGTTTCGCCTCAACCAACACAGTTCATTTGAAGGAAGCGGCCAAGGCGCTCATGCGCATCATCTTCGAGTTTGATGTGTTCGCACCTAGCGAGCGCAAGACCGACGAGTGGCAAGCGCAAGTGCTTTTCAACGGCGTAGCCATCTCCGGTGGCTACATCCGCTGGCAGATCAGCGAGAACATCTACCGCGAGCTGCTGCGCCCCGAGGTCTACGCGCTCATCAACATGTCCGTCATGCGTCGCTTCAAGACGGCGGCGGCGTTGCAGTTGTGGGAGTTCTGCGTGCGCTTCGAGGGCATCGGCGTGACGCGGCGGCTACGCTGGGAAGAACTGCGTGACGCCGTACTCGACGGCGCGGAGAAGTCCTCTTTCGCCGACTGGAAGGTGCTCAAGAAGCGCGCGCTCGTGCCCGCCATCGCGGAAGTCAACGCTTGCTCGGACCACGAAATTGAAATGATCGAGTTTCGCGACGGGCGACGCGTAGCCGAGGTTCAGTTCCGCGTGACGCCGAAAAAGCAGGGCATCAAGGTTCCCGTCGAGGCAGAGCGACTGGTCGAGCGCATCGTGCGGCTGGGTGTGCCGACTGCCGAGGCAAAGCGCATGGCTAGCCTCTACTCGGTGCCGCGCTTGCATGCTGCGCTGCGCTACACCGAGTTGCGCCAGACCGATGCCGAACAAGCACCGCTGGAAGTGCCTGCGGCGTACTTCAGGCGCGCTCTGGAGCTTGGCTGGGGCTACACCGGCGACGACTCAATGCCGCAGTCCTTCGGGGCAGCGGCGCCTGTTGCAGCCGCAACTGAATCGGCCGACATCGTCGGTGCGCCGGACGCGAGCGACGCTGCCGCTGCAAAGCGCCGCGAACTCGCCCGTGCCCACTACGACAAGCAACCCCCCACGGAAAAGGAAGCTCTGCGCGAGCGCTACAACGCCCAGCAGCGCCTGCCCAACCTGCGAGTGAAAGCCCGCGTCTCCAAAATGACCGAGGTGGCTTTCATGAACTGGCTGGCCCGGGAACTCTGGGGTGACGAAGTGCAGGATGTGCTCCTCTGAACACAGCACCTCGTTCTGCTCGTTCACCGTCCTAGCCGGACGAGTCAAATATTTTTGCACCTTGCGGAGAAGCGGGTTAGTGCTGGAATTTTAGCCAGCGTGACACACATGAATTCATAAAAACGAAATAAGTCATTTATGAAACAGAATTGCGATTCAATTGAAATTGATCCGAGTAGCGCTTTTCAAATTGTTGATGACATAACAAAATCTTGGGGACGCACTGTTGTGCCGTTTTATGTAGCAGATAATAAATCAAAACACCGTTTGCTAGGTTGTGGGAGCGGCTTCTTAGCTGCTTACAAAAACAGGCTCTACTTGGTCACGGCACTTCACGTTATCAACGACTTGCCGAGCGGGGAAGCTCTTATTGCGAATATCGGAGGAAAAGGTGTATTAATAAATGGGTTGCCATTCAAGATATCGAGAGACGCAGACATTGCTGTAGCGCTGCTTCATGATTTTTGGTTGACAACAAATAAAGTTCATGGCGTCCACGCGCTACCAATCAAGCTAAAAGCTGACCAAGATCAATCCTTAAATATTTATATATTAATTGGATATCCTGGGGCAAAAAATATTATTAATGGCAACATCGGAAGCAGAGATAGGAATCTTATGGGCTACTCGTTCTTTGAAAAAATTGAAAATGTTAAAGCCAAGACACACATCAAGAATCCTATTGGATTCAGGTTTGATAAAAAATCCGCGACTGATTCAAATGGCAATAGGGTTGATGGCGGAAGATTTAATGGTAATAGCGGCGGTCCGGTGATTGAATCCGTTATTGACCCACGCAATTTTTTCTCCGCAGGCTTGAGTATAAGATTTTCTGGGGTATTCTTGGGGTGGGATAAATCATCAAAGGAAATTATCTGCGCACGACCTGAAAATTTAATTAAATTACTTGAAGAGATCGATCATTCTATAAATTTTGGGGCTTCTAAAACATAGTCGCGCAGAAAATATGAGCAGCTAGGGGTAGAGGGACTTTCCGTGCAGATTGGTGCGGTGACTGCCATTTTTTCTTTTCCGGACAAGCACATATGGAAAATTGTACGACAACTGCTCAGGCTGACCGCAAAGTCGTTGGTCCGCCTCCCTTATCGGCCTCAAGGCGCACCAGTCTGCACGGAAATTCCGCCTACCCCCACACGGAGTGCGTCAGAGCCAAAAGTCGCCGGCGTTGACAAGGCGCCCGTGCAGCTCATCCACCGCGGCAAGATCAAGCGCCTGACCAAGCTCCAGCGCCGCTGGCTGCGCTGGCGCCAGGCCGTGGAGCCGGCCATCGGCCACGCCAAGCATGACCACGGGCTCAAGCGCTGCTGGCTCAAGGGCTTGGAAGGCGACGCGCTGCATACGGTGCTGTGCGCTGCGGGCTACAACCTGCGCTGGCTGCTGCGCGCCATTGCCCGGCTGGGTATCGCGGCGGTTTTTTTGCGCCTGCAATTCCTGGCCGCCTTATTCGCTGGATGGCGTGCCATCGCCCCCAAACCGTCTACCGCCATGGCGCCGACCTGGTCAGGCTCGTGAGCATCGTCCGCCCTGGCGCCGAACTACGGCACTACTGCGCCAAAACGAATTTCGCAGGCCCGACTAATTACCCCGTTGTGGTCGTCAAAGCCACTGGAAGAGTATGCAGTCAGGGAGTTGCAAACCATTGTGATAACTTTGAGAATTGCATCTGGGAATGTTTGACTGGCATGCTTTAACATTTGAGTGCTAATAGCTTGTCGCCATCAGGGGCGCGCTTGTAAGATTGAATCCTAAAAAGTAGACGTGTGTACCAGAAAGGTTAGGAAGACGCGCCCCATTCGTATTCAAATACTCGTTTCCATTCCTGTACCGTACTAGGGCTCAGGTGTCCCTGAGCATGCATTTCGAATGTTTCGCGCCAGTTTTGGCGAACAAATGAGGTTGTGTGTTCGATTATCTGCAAAGCCTCGTCTTGTTTGAGTCCTGCCAGCGCACGCGCCGCACTGATGAGGTTCGCGACGCTACCCGTACGTTCGTTCCTATTGGTGATAGCCATCCGGAATACCGGCCGCCCGGAGCGGTTAAAGAAGGGCATCACGTCATAGAGTGGCGAGAGTTCCCAGTCACCCAATCCTTGCTGGCGCAGTGACGTGTTCCATGGGTGGTCGTCTGTGTTTCCCACCACAGCGTTTAGCACAATGCGTTTGTAGAGTTCCAAGCCGTCGCCGGGGCGCCGGAGTTTGGACCGCAGGTGTACGTAGCTGCGACGCGGGTCCTCCGGCAGCGTGCCTGGGTGTAGGCCAAGCGCCGTAGCTGCACTGACGCAGTGAAATACCTTGCCCTGTATTCCCGGACCTCGATCAAAGCGTTCAATGCGTAACGCCGGCTTGTCTGCATACCAGCTCACGCGGTGAGCCGGCACAGTCAGGCCCAAGGCATCACCAAGACTCAGTGCACTTGCTTCTGCTACCACGCTGTCGCTACGCTCATTGGACATCGCGAATTTCAATAGGACAGCTTCCTCGGGTACTTCGCCGTCAATACTAGGTAGGTACAGCGGCAACTTGGGCCGCTCGCCGCCCATGACGCCGGACGAAGATTCCCGCCCATATGCCACGGTGTGCCGGGCAGTCTCGCGCAACTCGGCTCTCAGCATGGCATCAAGGGCGACCTTACTGTCCGGTTCGCCGACAAACAAGGCCCCGAACCCGTCGGCGGGAGCATGAACCAGCCGTTCCCACCAACCCCAGGGCTCGTCACCCTCGGCCATAGGCACCTTTACGCGGCCACGTTGCTTCAGCGCCTCCAGCGCCCAGCCCGACACTGCTACCTCGCAAAATACTGGGTGCGGCAGCACGCCCACCTGCGTGTACGTGGAGCTTTGCTTCGTTCGGATGCCGGTCGGGTCAAGTTCCCAGGCTTTAGGCCCCAGCTGCAGGTAGGCACGATCGTAACGAAACTCCCAGCGGGATGCTTCCTGGGTGAGTTCGCCAACGCGGATTGCCTCCCGCTGGCCAGCGGCTTCGTCGAAGATCCAGCGGTAAACAGGAGCGCGCCGAGTCATGCGTCGCTTTTGGACTTGCGTTTGAAGCGGGGAAGCCGGCTGCGCACAGCGTCTTGGTAAGCCTCGTCCTGCGCCGCAGAAGCGAGGGCCGCCTGCAGGCTCGTGTCGTCTAAAGCCCAAAGCACTCGGGCGACATCCGAGAACCGCGTCGACAGCGCTCCCGCCTCAATGGCAATAAGGGTCTGGCGACTGATGTCGGCTCGCTGCGCCAAATCAGCCTGGGATATCGTGCGGGCTAAACGCTGCACACGGATACGTGTTCCGACCTCGGTGATGAACTGAGTGACTTCATAAGGTTCACTCATGGGGTCTCGAGCTCGCATAAAGTCGATTCCTGTTAACAAAAACGTGCCCATTGTAGGCAAGAGCAGACTTTCGCGCCTACTCAGCAGTATTTCAAATCCTTTGATTGATGACGGATCAACCAAGCGATTGCACTGCCTGACATTGTCAAGTCAAGCCATTCATGGCGGCGTTGATCGAAATCTTCTCCAACCCCACGTCCGTGCTAACTCCAAAGTCAAGCAGCTGAACCAAAGCAAAAAACGCTTTCTAGCCACGCGGGCTCGGATCAAGTGGTTCGAACAGGAGTTGAGGAAGCTGATCGCATTTTTGTAACGCAGATAATTGCCCATAATCTTGCATAGTGAAAATTTATCTTAAGTCGCTGTTTCTACGTGGATCAGCCGATTTGCTTTGGCGCGACAAGCACTTGCCGCAGCCTTGGCTGCCATTTTTCTCGTCTCTATGGGGTTCTTGCTGGCATGCACCGGTTGCCCGGCGTAGTAGTTGACTTGGTGTCAAAGCGCACGGCCGCTAGAGCTATGTGCGCCAGTCGCCTGCAGTGCATCGAGCCCTAAGGATGCTCTGCATTAACCGGTTTTGACGTTGATGGACGGGGCGTCGGCGGATCAGCAGCGAACTCGGCGCTGGTTTCGCCGCTCAATGCCGTTCACAGCAGGGATCAGAGCCCAGCCCGGCTGTTTGCCCTGCATCCGGGCGCACTCATCCCTGCACCTTCATGAGCTTGTGCCGCACCATCCAAAGGTTGGACAGCGCGAACAGCTGCGCGTGTTTGCCCGGGCGCATGGCGGCATTCCAGCGCACGTCCTGCTTGGTATCAGGACGCTTGTGCGCGCCTTGATAACCGGCATAGTTCCAAGCCTCGTTTTCTTCGCCATGCAGCATGGCTGTTTCCCTCCACCACGTCGCTGACGTTGCCTGAAGTGCCCCGCACTGTATGCACCAGGCCTGATTCCGCGTCCACGCCGATATGGGCCTTCATCTCGAAATGCCAGACATTGCCCTTTTTGGACTGATGCATCTCGGGCGCGATCATCTGCTCCAAAAACTCGCGCTTGCGCGTGCGCTTGGTCGAAAGGTTCACCTCGAGATTATCCTGCTTCATGGCTTGGTTACTCGCTCAGCACACTTGCCACGGCTTTACGCAAATGCTACCTAGGCAAAGAAAAATCGGCCCCAACCCTGCAAACAGAGGCAAAGAAGTACCAAGGGCATGACGCTGACCAACGGCGTGGGACTACCCATAGCGTTAGAAGTGGCCAGAGCAAACTGCCACGACATGAAACTGTCCAAGGCGACGTTATCGTCAATCGTGGTTCCACGCCCCATACCGACAATCGTTGAGCCACAAGGCTTATGTTTAGATAAAGGCTTTGATTACGACGAAGTTCGCGACGTGGTACTGGAGTTCGGATTCACTGCACATATTCGCAGCCGGGGCGAAGAAGCCAAGGCCCTGAAGAAGGAAGCTGGTGCCAAGGCGCGCCGTTGGGTCGTCGAGCGAACCCATAGCTGGCTCAATCGATTTCGCCGGTTGCTGGTGCGATGGGAAAAGCGAGCCGACACCTACTTGGCTATGCATGCATTTAGCATGCGGGCTTGTTGTTTGGCGAACCAATCTCCAAATGGGATAGGCTCTAAAGCAGTGTTTAATGCTTTTAATGTTTCCACGAAAGCCAATATTTTAATATGAAGCTTCTGGCGCAAGACAGAGCATAGGTATTGCCAAACTTTTGTAACCATAGTATAATAAACCATGATCTTTTACGCCACTCAAGACAGCTTTGGAAAGGGTTGGCACGCTCAGACCAATTGGCTTGCGTCACAAATCCTTGATCTCCCAGCCGAAGAAAAATCCATAATAAAATTAGAAAACTTTTCCACATTTGGGTTCACAGATATTTCTAGACATAGGAGTACAAATCAAGATCGTGCTCTGATTGCTTATTCTGCCTCAAACCATACTAATCGAAACTGGTTTTTGGCTGTAGTATGTGACGGGGTAGGTGGAAATCAAGCTAGCCAACATGCAGCGGCCTTAGCCAGTGCAACCATTGTTCAGCATACAGCTGAATTGGACGGAGAAGGGTCGGCTCAAGCCATTTTGGAAGCTTCTTTAAGCAAAGCACATTTAGAGGTATTAAATAGATTTGGCGGCAAATCAAGCACGACTGTGGTTGCCTTGCTTGTTAAAGGATTTGATGCCGCTCTAGGGTGGGCAGGGGACTCTCGAGCTTATGAATTCTTGGATAGCATAACAGCAGAGCAAGCTCAAATCACCACCGACGATACTCTGGGGGCTGCATTAAATCGTGCTTCTATTGGGATTTCTCAGCAATTGAATGACGATATCGCAGAGCGATTGTCTCAGGCGATTGGTGCAGACATGCCATTCCGGCCAAATTGCACTAGCTGGATTGGGAAAGCTCCAGAAGCAACACATTTATTACTCTGCACCGACGGAGTATGGAAACCGCTGTCAACCGCCTTAACTGCATTGGTTTCCGCATGTAGCGATCGCTCTGAACTCGCGCGCAGGCTTCTCTTGTCCAGTGAATGGCTTGGCGGGAATGATAATGCGACCGCTATTTTACTGCCGTCAATTCCTGAAATATATAACTCACTTAGAGACCCCAAGAACTGGTTACCTCCAGATAATTGTGCGATCTGCTTGCCTGGAGGGAAGACTATAATTCTACCTAACTTGGCGACAAACCAGAATCGCAGCAAGCGGCATCCTTCGCCTCAATTTAGCAAGAACATTTCCGTGCAAAGTTGGGGGCCAGCGGGCATAAAAAAACAGAAAACGCTTGAACCCGACATCACCGAAAAAGAAAAAGACTCACTGAGCAATAGCATCAAGAAGCTCAACAAAACAATAGAAGTAGTTGCCGAAGAAGAATCAAATGATGACAAAGCCAAATCCGCCCAGCAGATACACAAAGACAAGTCTACCGACTAAAGCCGGTGCTCATGGGGTCATTGAGATCTGGCACGATAAAATGCTGGATCGAAATGTCGCGATAAAGTGGCTAAACTCTTCGGAAGGAGAAGAGCAACTACTAAACGAATGGCAAATTCTTGCCACCGCGATGTCTAGACACGTTGTTGAGATATATGAGCTTATTTTTGATCATCATGGCACCCTTTTCGGGGTGATCTTGGAGCATATCGATGGACAACGTTTGGACGAGATTTTTGGTGAAAATAGCAAGCTAGACCAAATTGAATCAATTAAAGCGCTTTACCAGCTTGCTTCTGGGCTTTCCGATCTGCATTCCGTGCCAATTATTCACCGGGACGTAAAACCAGAAAACGCGGTAATAGGTAGCAACGGTCGGTTGAAAATAGTTGATTTTGGTCTATCGACGGCTGCTTATTCTATACAAACAGCACGAGCGAGAAGTACTTTCGGCTATTCCGCCCCCGAATATTATACAAAACCTGCAACAGTAAGCCTCAAGTCAGACGTTTACGCTTTTGGTATATGCTGCTGGAAGCTATTTACTGGAACGATCCCTACAGTAGGGAAATATAATCTACCAGATGCCTCGTATTTTCCATTACCGTCGATTTCAACCGTAGCTCGTCTTCCTGAGCGCATCGTATCAACAGTAGATGCATGTTTGCAATGGCAGCCGGAGAAGCGGCCGGGAATGAAGACGATTGCTTCAGTGTTTTGCGCCGAGTTAACAAAAGGACGGCATGAAGCATTCATATCACTCCCTGAGAGCGTTACAGAAATCAATGCCTCAAACAGAAGAAAAACCATAAAGAGTTCTCTTGGCTCACTGCAAATATCCTATGACGACTACAGTTTTAAAATTGAGCAAGTTGAGGGAGAGGTGTTTATTAACAATATAACAGCCACTATCGGCGCCTCATTAAGCGAGGGCTGTCTGATAATGTTTGGCAACCCCTCGCGTGGACGCGACCGTGGGTTTGCCCCGTTTCGAAAATTTACTCCTGAAGTTGTCATATAAATGAGTACTGCTATTGGCGATGTGATTGCCGATCGATATAAGATCGAGTCGGAAATTGGGTATGGCGGAATGCAAAGAGTATGGCAAGCGAGAGACTTAAGTTTAGAGCGAAATATTGCAATCAAATCGCCCTTTTCGCCCGGTGCAATTAAAAGATTCGCAAGCAGTGCTCGACTGAGCGCGAAAGTTCGTCATCCTAACGTCGCAGCCGCTCTTGATTATATAGATCAAGGCGGAAAGGAGTATTACGTTGAGGAGTTGATTGACGGCATAAATTTACAAGATTGCATGGACGCTCACTTCCCGCGTTTGGATGCTGATACGTGCGCTAGAGTGATGCATCATTTGGCCAAAGGGGTTGCATCCTCACATAGAGTCAATGTGATTCATCGTGATCTGAAGCCATCCAACATAATGGTTAGTCGCGATCTCAGCTTTAGCAATATAAAAATTACAGATTTTGGTATTGCAAAGCTGGCGCAAAGTCAAATTGACCAAGATATTGAAAGGCTGAACAATAATCACACGGAAGGCCTTACTAGCACAATGCTGGGAGCAATCCCTTTTTTGGCTCCAGAAGTTCTTAAGAAAGGCAACCAAGGAGCACCACAGATAAACTTGCCGTCTGACGTTTGGAGTCTTGGAGCAATAGGCTACTGGCTATTAGCGGGGGAACATCCTTTTGGCAAAGGATTAGAGGCGGCGGTTAATATACTAACCGAACAACGCAAGCCGTGGGCTCCGTCAATTACTGCATCAAGGATAACGTCCCATCTTGCGCAGAAGTTACAGAAAATCATTGAAGGCTGTCTCGTCTCTGATCCAACCGTTCGACCAACTGCTGAGTCCTTGGCCAGCAACTTGGGAGCACTCGGATATTTAAGCGGAGTGCGCGAAAGCGCAGTAATCACATCGGCGGGCAAATATGGCGGTGTTTGGTGGGGACGCTCGGAGACCGGAGAAAGCGTCATGACACACAACGAAGAGGTCATCGCTGGAGGGATACTTAAAGTAGGATCAAGGATAAATTACATATCCTGTCCGGGCTCGCCAAGCCCCCGTGCGGTTGCTGTAATTAAGATGAAGGACGAGAAAGTAAAAAGCGAATTAGCCAGTGGCTAAACTGGGCCGCTAATTCAACCAAGGTTTTTCAGTTGGCAGAGCTTGATTTAACATAACGCCGCATACCGAAAATAAAGCGCGGCCTTTGCCAAATTCAGTGGAAAAAAGCGCCTGCCGCCTCATTTTCACGGGCAGGCGTCTCTGACGCTTCACGCGACAAATCAACGACCTGAACACCAGAGACCCTTTCCCACCGCTCCAAGGCCTCGGCAAGCACGGCATCGATCTTTTCATTTGCCGCAAGCGCATGGCAAGTGCTGGATAAATCGACTCGAGCAAAGTGGGTTTCGCCCTCAGGGGTAATAGAAGAGAAGGCCAGCTTTCTGTGAACACTCACCAGCTTACTTCCATGGCTTATTTTGCTGGAGAGCCTATTGGCAAATATTTAGAATTTGCCGACTTGATACGCCACGCGCTGAGCAATGGGCTGGGCCAGCAGCGGCGTGCTGATTTCTCCTTCGTCGAGCCGGGCCCGGATGCCGTGCAGTGGCCGGGCAACGCATAGACACAGGCGGCGATCAAGTCAGAATTTCTAGCTGATCCTTGGTGGGCCGGAAACCGGACTCCGCAGCGTCACTGCGGTGGAACCCTGCGACATCAAGGTGCCGCCTTGCGCGGCCGGCCTCGACGTTTTGGCGCTTGCGTAAAACCCAGGTCCGCCGGTGTCAGGTCGAACCCGCGCATGAGGTTCCTTATCTTCACCAAGGCCTCCAAGCGCTCGCCCTCTTCAATTTCGCGCAGTTGCCTTTCGGCTTCGGACAGCTCTGCGCGCAACTCGGCTACACGGGCTTTGAGAGATTCACGGGTAGGTTTAGCCACCGGTTTGACCCAACCGGTCGGCATGTCGTCATTGGACTTATGCATACCCCATGATGGTAGGCTAAGTAAGGTAGAAACCCATACTTAGCTGGAATACCAGTGCAACTCCTGAGCCTGCAGCTCAAGACCGGGCTCTGCGCGCTTCGCCTCCAAATTTCGTGCTGGGATTCCGACCTTTCGGGCTTGATCCTTGTCGTTTATGCAGCGGCCTAGCGGCCACCGTGTTACCACGCAATGGCGTAGCCGTTGCTCAAACCAGCGCGACACCTATGCCGCGTGAGCGGCGTTTGCGCTGACGCTCCAAAAACGCCTGCCGTTTCGCCTCTCCGTCACCGAGGATGGCCGCCGCGACTGGCACTGTCAGGAACTTCAAGCGACCCGCATCAACCGCCTGCAGTAGTGCAGGCATCGCCGGGCGCTGGATCTCAGTGCGCAGCCATGAGCCATCCACCTGCCGGTGGTCATAGGCACCACTGGCACAGATTTCCACCAGTACCGTGCAGTCACGCCGCGCTAGCCACTGGCCGGCATGCGCTGCAAGAAAGGCTTTTGCGGCGGCATCCTGAGCTGCCACGGGCGGGCCATCAACCGTGGCGGCGTCGCCCCTCCTCCCCTTCGGGGCCGCCACGGGCCGCGTCCAGTCCTCGCCGCTGCAGATCAGGTGGACCAGCAGACCTTCAGGGTCGCGCGCTTTGCGTAAACCCTCCAGCCGGTGCGCCAGGATGTGTTCCACGCGCACCTGGGCCGCTTTGGCGATGCTCATGGCCTTCCTTATGCGCCGGCCGCCCAGCAGCGGCACCAGCGGCGCCAGCACGGCTGGGACGTGGACGCCCTCATCCAGCACCGTGCCTTGCAGCTGCTCAGCAGGCGCGGGCTGTTCAGGGTTCAGTGGGTTGTCCACAGACGCCGGGGGTGCAGCCCCTTGGCCCCCAATAGGGTTTAGACCTTTATCTACAGGCGGCGCAACG